>DATLWA010000171.1:0-12367 GCA_035576905.1 Gemmatimonadales bacterium | reverse complement strand
CGCAGGCCGAATGAAGGTGCCTTGCGCGCCTTCACGGCTGGCTCAGGCCCACTTCACGTGCGGAGCGCCAAGTTGCGCCCATGACGCCCGACATCGCGCGCGAGCCGGACCCCGTGGTGGCAGTGGTCTTGGACCGCACGCACGCGCGCTTCTTCGAAGTGAGTGGCCGGCGGGTGGTGGAGGTGAGAGGCCTGGTCTCGCCGGGCGGGGGCGAGGAAGAGCGGCGCCACTATGCCGCGATCGCGCGCCGGCTGTTGCAGTTGAAGCGCGTGCGTGGTGCGCGCGGGCTGCTCGTGGCCGGGCCGGGGCCCCTGCCGCGCGCGTTCCGGCGGGCATTACCCGAGGGCCTCGCGGCGCGCGTGATCGGTACCGCGCAGCTGAACCCGCTCGAGGTCACCGCTCCCGCCGTCCAGCGGGCGGCGTCGCGCGCGCGCCAAGCGTACGTCCGAGCAGCCTTGCGGCGTGGTGGTCTTCCTGTCTAGCGCCGGATCTCATTTCATCATAGGGTTGCGACTATGAAGCTGCGCTCCGGCGTCTACATCGTTCCCACCAATCGCTGGTACATCGAGCGGACCGTGTGGCTGATCGCCGGCATCGTGCTCCTCACGAGCACGACGCTCGCGGTGTTGGTCCATCCGCTGTGGATCCTCCTGGTGATCGCGACGGCGCTCGCTTCCATCACCGTCTCGCTCACCGGCTTCTGCATCGTCGGCAACGTGCTGTACCGGCTCGGCTTCACGCCGATGCTGGCGCGGCCGGCGGCGACGCGGCCGCAGTTCTATTTCATGCAGACCGACCGCTGGTATCTCGAGCGGCGGATCTATCTGGCGGTGGGCATCAACCTCACCGTGGCGTCGATCCTGTCGCTGGTGTGGAGCCCGTGGTGGCTCACGTTCACGGGCTTCGTGGGTGCGGCGATGGTGTGGTTCGCCGGGACTGGATACTGCATCATGGCGAACGGGCTCTACTGGCTTGGCGCCGAACCGCGCCTCAAGCCCGAGAATCCCGCATGCCAGCCGTCAGCAGATACGCGGGAGCTGGTCTCCCGGTAGCATATCGACGACGCGCGTCCCGCCGATCGCCGTTTTCATCACGACCATGCCCGGGTGCGCCGCGACGGCGCGCCCGATGCGCGCGGCCGCGCGGCCCAGGGCATGGCTCTGCAGCGCCGCCACCGCTGCGTCGGCCTGGGCCTCCGGCACGAACGCCACCAGCACGCCTTCATTCGCGACATACAGGGGATCGAACCCGAGCATTTCGCACGCTGCGGCCACAGGGCCGGGGATGGGCAGCGCCGTCTCGTCGAGTACGACGCCGATGCGGGCGGCGGCGGCGATCTCGTTCAGGGCGCTGGCGAGCCCGCCGCGCGTGGGGTCGCGCAGTGCGTGGACCGCGTTGCCGACGCGCTTGCGCAGCCGTTCGACCAGCGGGGTCAGCGCCGCGGAATCGCTCACGATCTCCGCCTCGAACGCGAGACCCTCCCGCGCCGTCATGATCGCGATGCCGTGACACCCCAGCGGACCGCTCACGATCACCGCATCGCCCGGCCGCGCCCGCGCCGGCGCGGGTCCGAAATCCGGCGTGCGCAGGCCCACACCCGTCGTATTGATGAACACGCCGTCGGCTTTGCCGCGCTCGACGACTTTCGTGTCACCGGCGACGAGCAGCACGCGCGCCGCGCGGGCGGCGTCGGCCATGGCGCGGACGATGCGATCGAGGACGTCGAACGGCAGCCCCTCTTCCAGGACGAAGCCGGCGGTGAGCCACTGCGGCCGGGCGCCCATCATCGCGAGGTCGTTGACGGTGCCGTGCACGGCGAGCGACCCGATGTTGCCGCCCGGGAACTCGAGCGGCTGGACGACGAACGTGTCGGTGGATATCGCGAGGCACTGGCCCCCGATATCGACGACCGCGGCATCCCCCAATTGGGACAGGACGTCGTTGCCGAAGTGCGGCAGGAAGCGGTCGCGGATGAGCGCGGCGCTCATCTTGCCGCCCGAGCCGTGGCCGAGCTGCACGCGGTCTGTCTCAGTGGCGGGGATGGGGCAGGCGATGGTGGTCATACGGCGCTCCGGAAACGGCCATAGTTGTAGTAGGCGGCGCAGGCGCCCTCGGACGACACCATCGGCGCGCCGAGTGGGTGTTCCGGCGTGCAGACCTTGCCGAACGCCGGGCAGTCGAACGGTTTGAGCACGCCGCGCAGCACATCGCCGGCACGGCATTCGGCGGGCTCGGTGGTATGGATGCCGGCGAGGTCGAAGCGCTGCTCGGCGTCGAACGCGGCGAATTCCTCGCGCAGTCCCAGGCCGCTGCGCGGAATCGGGCCGATGCCGCGCCAGCTGCGATCCACCAGCTCGAAGACGCGCGACACCAGGTCCTGGGCTGGCTGGTTACCGTCGCGGCGCACCGACCGGACGTACTGGTTCTCCACCTCGTGACGGCCTTCCTCGAGCTGCCGCACCGCGAGCAGCATCCCCTCGAGGATGTCGAGCGGCTCGAAGCCCGTCACCACGATCGGCACCTTGTACTTGGCGGCGATCGGCTCGTACTCGGTCCACCCCATGACCGTGCAGACGTGGCCCGCCGCGAGGAATCCCTGGACGCGGTTGTCGGGCGCCGCGAGCAGTGCGGTCATGGCGGGCGGCACGGTCACGTGCGAGACGAGCACGCTGAAGTTCTCGACGCCCAGCTCCTTGGCGCGCCACACCGCCATCGCGTTCGCGGGCGCGGTGGTCTCGAACCCGACGGCGAAGAAGACGACCTGCTTGTCGGGCGTCTTGCGGGCCAGCTCGAGCGCGTCGAGCGGTGAGTACACGATGCGCACCGCGCCGCCGCGGGCGCGGATCTGCAGCAGATCGCAATCGCTGCCGGGCACGCGCAGCATGTCGCCGAACGACGTGAAGATCACATCCGGGCGCGCCGCGAGCGCCAGCGCCTTGTCGATCTGCTCGAGCGGCGTGACGCACACGGGGCAGCCGGGGCCATGTACCATCTCGATCACGTCGCCCAGCATCTCGTCGAGCCCCTGCTTGACGATGGTGTGGGTCTGGCCGCCGCACACCTCCATCAGGACCCAGCGGCGCGTCGCCGCGGCTTTGATCTCCGCCACCAGGGCGCGGGCCACGCGCCCGTCGCGGTACTCGCTCAGGTACTTCATGGGGCGAGCTCTTTCATCCACTCCAGCTCGTCGAGCTGGCTCATCTCGCGCAACACGGCGAACGTGCGCTGCGCCTCCGCTTCGTCCACTTTGGAAATCGCGAACCCGACGTGCACGATGGCGTAGTCACCGAGTTTCACTTCGTCGGCCACGTAGGCGAGACAGACCTCCCGCCGCACTCCCCCGAAGTCCACCACGCCCATCGGCAGGCCCTGCGTGTCGTGCATGGCGACGATCTTGCCGGGGATGCCGAGGCACATCAGACCCTCACCGGTTGCGGCAGCGCCAGCTTCACGTATTCGCCCACCAGGATCGCGGCGGGATAGAGCACCTCTTCCTCGAGCTGCGCATGCACCATCAGCTCGGCCGCGAAGCGGATGTACTGCTCGTCGTTCTCCGTCTCGGCGGCCACCGCGAGCTCGCGCACGGCGCCCATGATGGCCCGGTGCTCCTGGATCATCAGGGGCAGCTCCTCCTTGAGCCGCGCGACGAGCGGCAGCACGGCCGCCATGTCGGGCGTCACCGGGCCGCGCGCCAGGCGCGCGAGCAGGCCAAGGGGCGGCGTGGCGTACTCGTCTTCCCGCAGGAAGTGCGGATGCATGATGCGGGCGACGGCGCGCGCGGCCTCGCCGATGCGTCCCGGAACCCTGGTGGCACGGGCGAGATCGGCGTGCAACTCTTCGTGTTCGCGACAGAGCGACAGCGGGGCTTTCATGGCGTGGCCTCCTCACTGTGGAGCAGCGCGGCAGCCACGGCTGCCTGGCCGTAGCTGATGGCGCCGTCGTTGGGGGACAAGCGGCGCGGCACGAGCACGCGCAGACCGCGCGCTTCGAGGCGCGCGGTGAGCGACTCGAGCAACCGCCGATTCTGGAAGCAGCCGCCCGACAGGGCGACCGTGTGCAGGCCGGACCGGGCCGCGGCGCGCGCGGCGAGCGTGTCGGCCGCTGCGGCCACCGTCTCGTGGAAGCGGGCGGCCAGCTCCTGCACGGCGTCGCCTGCGGCGCGGCGCTCGGCGAGCGCTACGAGCAGCGGCAGGGGATCGAGCACGTCCCCGCCCGCCTCGTCCGAGATGGCGAAGGGCAGCGGTTGCGCCGGCGCCAGGCCCGCGAGCGATTCCAGCTCCATCGCCGCCTGGCCCTCGTAGCGCGAGCGCACGCGCACTCCCAACGCCGCCGCCGCGGCATCGAACAGCCGGCCCAACGATGAGGCCAGGGGAGCGTTGAGGTCCGCCGCGATCTGGCCGGCGGCCAGCTCCCGCTCCGTGGTACTGACGCCCGCGAAGGCGGCGGCGAACGTCGCAGCTGTCGCGGGGTCGAGCGAGGCGTAGCCCAGGAGCACGCGCCACGGCTGCCGTGCGGCGAGATCGCCACCGGGCAGCGGCGCGTAGCGCAGGTGCGCCGCGCGGTGGAATCCCGTGAGCGATGCCACGAGCACCTCGGCGCCCCAGACACGGCCGTCCGTGCCATACCCTGTGCCGTCGAAGGCCACGCCCACCGCGGGACCGCGGAGACCGTGCTCGGCCAGCACGGCGGCGACGTGCGCGTGGTGGTGCTGCACGGTGATCACGCGCGCGAGCCCCAGCTCGCCCGCGATACGCGTCGAGAGATAGCTCGGATGCAGATCCCGCACAGCGACCTCGGGCGCGATGCGAAACAGCCGTTGGTAGGCGGCGAGCGCCGCGCGGTAGTGGTCCAGGGTTTCGATGTTCTCGAGATCGCCGACGTGCTGGCTCACAAAGGCGCGCCGCCCGTGCACCAGGGCGAAGGTATTCTTGAGGTGGGGGCCCACGGCGACCAGCGGCCGCGGACTCGCCACGGGCAGGTCGAGAGGCAGCGGGGCGTAGCCGCGGCCGCGGCGCAGGAACAGCGGCGCGCGTCCCGCGACGCGCAACACGGAGTCGTCGTAGCGGGCCACGATCTCACGATCGTGCAGCAGCAGCGCGTCGGCGATGCCGGCGAGGCGCGCCCGGGCATCGTCGTTGCCGATGGCGATCGGCTCCTCGCTCGCGTTGCCGCTGGTCATCACGAGCGGCCGTCCGGCGGCGGCGAGCAGCAAGTGATGCAGCGGCGTGTAAGCGAGCATCGCGCCGACGGTGTCGAGCCCCGGCGCGATCGCGTCCGCGAGCGGTGTGTCGGCGCGGCGCTGCAGCAGCACGATCGGGCGTTCGCGCGACGTGAGCAGTGCGGCCTCGGCCGGCGTCACCTGCGCGACCAGCCGGGCCTCATCGAGCGAGCGTACCATGATGGCGAGCGGCTTGGCGTCGCGATGCTTGCGCTGGCGCAGGCGGCGCACCGCTTCGTCGCTCGTGGCATCGACGGCCAGGTGGAATCCGCCGAGTCCGCGCACGGCGACGATCAGACCGGCGCGCAGCAGGCGCGCGGCCGAGTCGATCGGATCGGCTTGGGGGACGCCGTGCGGTGCGCCGTCGGATGCCTCGAGCCAGACGCGCGGCCCGCAGGCGGGGCAGCTGTTGGTCTCGGAGTGATAGCGGCGGTCGCCGGGCGTCTCATACTCGTGGCGGCACACCGGGCACATGGGAAACGCCCGCATGCTGGTGCGCTCGCGATCGTAGGGCATGTCCTCGATCACGGTGAAGCGCGGGCCGCAGTCGGTGCAGGTGATGAAGGGGTAGCCCGCGCGCCGGTCGGCGGGGTCGAACAACTCGGCTTCGCACGCGGCGCACAACGCGGCATCGGGCGAAATCGGCTGGCGCCGGTCTGCCCGCGCGACGCTCGGCAGGATCACGAAACCGTCGCGGCCGGTGGCCGCGAGCGGCTCGACGTCCACCCGCTCGATCCGCGCGAGCGGAGGCGCTTCGACGGTGAGGGCCGTGACGAATGCGTCGAGCGCCGCCGCCGGGCCCTCGAGCTCGATTTGCACCTCGCCCGACTCGTTGCGCACGCCGCCCGCCAGCCCGTGCCGCTGCGCCAACCGGTACACGAACGGACGGAACCCGACGCCCTGCACCACGCCGGTCACCGTGATGCGACGTCCGAGGCGGGTAGGGGCGATCGTCGTCACGCCGCCTGCCGGTGCCGCACCTGCGACCGCAGGAAGCCGTACCACTCTTCCAGGCCGTCGGGCAGCAGCGATGATGTGAAGAAGAACTGCAGCTCGGGGTTCACCCGGCGGGCGAACTCCACGGCGCGCTCCACACTGAACGGCACGTGAGGCAGCAAGTCCATCTTGCTGAGCACCGCGTAGCGCGCCTGCTGGAACATCTTGGGATATTTGAGCGGCTTGTCTTCGCCCTCGGTGACCGAGAACAACACGATCTTGGCGGCTTCGCCCAGGTCCCAGCTCGCGGGGCACACCAGGTTGCCGACGTTCTCGATGAAGAGCAGGCGCGTCTGCTCGAGGTCGATGGCGTCGAGCGCCGCGCCGACCTGCCGCGCGTCGAGGTGGCAGGCGCCGTTGGTCACCACGGCCTGCACCAGGCGGTCGGTGTGGCGCGCGAGCCGGTCGGCGTCGTTCTGCGTCTGCACGTCGCCCGTCACGACGGAGATGCCCAGCTCCTCACCCAGGTCGGCGAGCGTGTGCTCGAGCAGCAGCGTTTTTCCCGAGCCCGGCGACGATACGAGATTGAACGAGATCACACCGGCGTCCGCGAGCCGCCGGCGGACGGCCGCCGCCAGCTCGTCGTTCTTCGCCATGACGCGCTCGCGTACGTCAATCGTCCGGACCGTCATCGTCCACCTCCAGGTAGCTCACGCGCAACACGTCGCCCAGGGGCCGGGCGATGACGGGCTTGGCGCGCCGGAAGGGCGGTTGCCGCAGCAGCTCCTCCAGGCAGAACTCGAGACTCGAGATTTCGACACCCGATTGGTCGCCCACTTCCACGCCCACGGTGACGACCCGGCCGGGGCCCGCACGACCCGCCTGATCTTCGGCGATCCGGCAGATCTCGAGCGCCACGGCCATCTCATGCATGAACGGGGGCGGCCCTGGGCGTGCATTCGTAGCCCCATTCGGCGAGCAGTTTCACCGCCGCCGCGACCACGACGTCGACCCGCTCGCGCACCGGCGGACTCAGCTCGTGGATCATTTCCACGCGCGCCGGCTGCAACCCCACCGCCGTGGTGATCGGGGGCAGCGTGCCGCGCAGCTCGGCGAGCGCGAGCACGTCGCGCAGGTCCACCTGGTGTGGCGAGATCTTGGTGGCGAGGTAGCGGGGCAGCCGTTCCCGCGGAACCACGACCAACGTCCCGGGGGTAGCGCCTGCATGGATCGCATCCAGCAGCAGGACTTGCTCCGCGTCCTCGATGATCGGGAGGAGGTTCATGCCCCAGGTCCCGCCGTCCACCAGTTCGACCTCCGGCGGCACGTCCCACATCTCCTGCAGCCGCTCGAGCGCGGCGATGCCGAGCCCGTCGTCGCCCATCAGCGGGTTCCCGAGGCCGATGACGACGGTCCGGGGCGTGGCGCCGCTATTGGTCGACAAAGTCCTGGTCCTTCGGCACCCAGCGGCCGCCACTCACGATCGACGAGATCGTGCCCGTGCGCTCGAGTAGATCGGCGCGGACGGCGAGATACACGTGGATCGGGAGGAAGATCACGAACGTCCAGCTGAGCACGTGGTGTACGAAATGCACGATCTGGATGCCGCCGAGCAGCGGCACCACCCAGCCGAACAGCGTGTACCACAAGCCGCCCGGCCGGGACTGGCCGTACATCGCGAACCCGGTCACGGCCATCAACACGGCGACGCCGTAAATCGCCGTGTAGCTGAGCTGCTGCATCGGATTGTGGCCGAGGTAGTGCGGCGCTTTCTCGGGCTGGATCATCATGTAGAACTTCATTTGCTTCCACATGTTGACCCAATCCTGCTTGCGCACGGGGAACAGCGCGCTGAAACGCTCGAACTTGTTGCCGGCGAACAGCCAGTAGCCGCGCACGATGCCGGTGGCGACGAACAGGCCGGCGGCGGCGAAATGCAGGAACCGCACCCACCCCATCAGGTAGTGCGCGCTCGCCTCGCCGTTCGTCATGAAGTACGGCTCGCCGATGTAGAACCCCGTGACCACGAGCACGACGATCGAGACGACCGCCACCCAGTGCATGGCGCGGATCGGCCAACCCCACAGGTAGACCCATTGGAGGTGGCCGCTCCGCGGCGGGAGCTCGCGCCCCAACAGCGTCCGTGGAACGCTCATTGGACCTTGACCGCGGTGATGAGGCCGCCCGTCGCGTCGAGCACGTGCACGCCGCAGGACATGCACGGGTCGAACGAATGGATGGTCCGCAGGATTTCGAGCGGCTGATCCGGCTTCACCAGCGGATGGTGATCCATCAGCGCGGCCTCGTACGGGCCGGGCACGCCCTGCGCGTCGCGGGGCGAGCAGTTCCACGTGCTCGGCACCACGCACTGGTAGCGCGAGATCTTCTGATCCGCGATCTGCACCCAGTGTCCCAGCGCGCCGCGCGGCGCGTCGAGGTAGCCGTAGCCCTGGGCTTGAGCGGGCCACTTGGAAGGCTCCCAGTGGTCGCCGTTGAACGTGCGCGTGTCGCCGCTCTTGATGCGCTCGACCAGCGCGTCGTACCAGTGCGACAGCCGCCGCGCCAACAATACCGTTTCCATCCCGCGCGCCGCGGTGCGGCCCAGCGTCGAGAACAGCGCGGCCGGGCCGACGTTCAGTCCGTCCAGCACCTGCTTGACCATGCCCCGCACGTCCGCGTGCCCGGAGCCGAAGGCGACGAGCATGCGGGCCAGGGGACCGACCTCCATCGCCCGGCCGTCGTACCGCGGCGCCTTCATCCACGTGTACTTTTTCTCGCCCTGGAGATAGGTCCAGGGCGTCTTCGGGCCGGTGTATTTCGCTTTCGTCTCGCCTTCCCACGGATGCAGGCCGGCGTCGTCACCCTTGGAGTACTCGTACCACGAGCTGTTGATGTACTCCGCGACCTTCTTGTGGTCGTAGGGCCAGACCTTGGTGAGGTCTTTGCCCAGGATGATGCCGCGCGGGAAGTAGAGCGAATCGAGATCGCGCACGTCGCCGTCGGGGAATTCGCCGACCGCGAGGTAGTTCCCGGTGCCGCCGCCGATGCCCGCCCATTCCTTATAGAACCCGGCGATGGCCAGCAGGTCGGGCCAATAGACCTGCTCCACGAAGCGCTGCGCGCGCGCGATCAGGTCGTGGATGTCGCTCAACTTCTCGGCGTTGATCGTGGCGCGGCCGTCGAGGTTGATGGCCGACGCCATGCCGCCCACCAGGAAGTTGGGGTGGGGATTTTTCCCACCGAAGATCGTGTGCAGCCGGATGACGTCGCGCTGCCAGTCGAGGGCCTCGAGGTAATGCGCCACGGCCAGCAGATTGACCGCGGGCGGCAGCTTGTAGGCCGGGTGGCCCCAGTAGCCATTCGCGAAGATGCCGAGCTGCCCTGAGCCCACGAATTTCTTGACGCGGTCCTGCACTTCCCGGAAGTAGGTCTCGGAGTTGTTGGGCCACGGGGAGATCTTCTTCGCGATGGCGGCCGTGTCGGCGGGGTTGGCCGACAGCGCGCTCACCACGTCCACCCAATCGAGCGCGTGCAGGTGGTAGAAATGGATCACGTGGTCCTGCACGAACTGCATCCCGTGAATCAGGTTGCGGATGAGATTCGCGTTGGGCGGAATCGTGATGTCGAGCGCGTCTTCCACGGCGCGGCAGGACGCCACGGCGTGCACCACGGTACAGACGCCGCAGATGCGCTGCGTGAAGGCCCAGGCGTCGCGCGGGTCGCGCCCCTGCATGATGACCTCGATGCCGCGGAACTGCGTGGACGACGCCCACGCCTTCGAGATCCTGCCGTCTTCGGCCTGCGCTTCGATGCGAAGGTGGCCTTCGATCCGCGTGATGGGATCGACGACGACTCTAGTCGTGGCCATGCCCGCCTCCTTCGTCCTGCTTGGGGGAATCGATCACTGGTAGCTCGCGGCGCTCCCGCATTTGGTGGACGCCGGTGGCGATCGCATGCGCGGCGACGCCGGCCGCGGCGCCGACCGCGAGGGCCGCGCCGATCGTGTCGGCGTAACGCTCCACGCCGAAGCCGGCGACGTCGGGCAGCCGGCCGTAGAACGGCGTCATCGTGTCCCAGAAATGGGGTTCGGTGCAGCCGAGGCAGGGGTGGCCCGCGCCGATGGGCCAGCTGGTGTGGCCGTTCCAGAGGAAGATCGGGCACGGCGCGAACGTCGCCGGGCCTTTGCAGCCCACGTGGTAGAGGCACCAGCCCTTGCGGGCGGCTTCGTCGTCGAATTTTTCCACGAACTGCCCGGCATCGAAGTTGGCGCGTTTGGGGCACTGGTCGTGGATGCGGGCGCCGTAGGCGAACAGCGGCCGGCCGAGATAATCGAGCGCGGGCAAGCGGCCGAACGTGAGGTAGTGCACGATCGTCGCCGTCACCACGTCGCCGATGGGCGGGCAGCCGGCGATGTTCACGACGGGCTTGTCCTTGACGATCGCATCGACGCCGACCGCGCCGGTGGGGTTGGGCCGCGCGGCTTGCACGCTGCCCCAGTGCGCGCAGGCGCCGATCGCGATCACCGCCTTCGCGCCTTTCGCCGCTTCGATCAGGATGTCGTGCGCCGTGCGGCCGCCGATCGTCGTGTAGATGCCGCCGTCCTTGAGCGGAATCGAGCCCGTGACCACCAGGAGGTATTCGCCCTTGTTCTTGGCCATCGTGTCCTGCAATACGGCCTCGGCCTGGTGGCCCGCCGCCGCCATGATGGTGTGCTGGTAGTCGAGGGAGACGACGTCGAGGACGAGGTCACCGATCGTGGGATCGGCAGTGCGCAGGACGCTCTCGACGCAGCCGGTGCATTCCTGCAAGGACAACCACACAACGGTGGGACGTTTCTGGGTGGCGAGGGCGTGGGCGACGCGGGGCGTCATCATGCTGCCGACGCCGAGGATGGCGGTCATCTCGGCGCAGAACGCGAGGAAGTCGCGGCGATTGATGCCGCGCTGCTCGAGGTATGCGCCGAGCGTTTCGCCCTCCGCCCAGGGGTGCGACGTGGGGAGGTACATGGCCGATTCTCCGATGGAGTGGCACCGCTAATCAGCGTTCCTCAGAGTAGCGCGCCGCGGGCATCGGGAACCGGGAAAACGGATTGAAGGGAGCTTCACGTGCGGTGGCCGGGATAGAAGCCTCACTTGTCATTCATCCGCGCTTCAGGTTCGCGGAGGCATGGTGCAGGTCTCTCGTCTCATGCCCCGGAGGGCTCCATGCGCATCCCGCTCCGTTTTCATGTGATCGCGGCATTCGCCGCCGTCGCCGCCTGCCGTCAAGGACCGGCGCCGTCCAACGCGGCGGCTACGGACGTCGCGGCGGCCCAAACGCCGAATGAGCGGTTGCTGCTCGCGGCGGCCGAGGTCGCGCTGCCGCCCGCGGGGCTGAACGTGGCCGATTTGCCGGAACCGGGCTCACAGGGCGCCCAGCTGCTGGGCCGCTACTGCGCCCAATGCCACTCGTTGCCGACGCCCACGGCGCACAGCGCGACCGACTGGCCGGGCGTCGCGCGGCGGATGTGGCTGCGCATGGATTGGCTCCCCGCGAGCCTCGGCGTGAAGGCGCCGACCCTGGCGGAGCGCTTCACGATTCTCGATTACCTCACGACCAACGGCCTGAAGGTCAGCGGCTCCAACCTGCCGGCGGGACGGGGACGCGAGGAGTTCTCGTTGATCTGCAGCCGCTGCCACGCTTTGCCCGACCCGCGCGTCCATTCGCCGGATGATTGGCCCACCGTGTTTTCGCGCATGGAACGCAACATGGAGCGGATGAAAGTCGCGGGACCGACCTCCGAGCAGGCGTCCGACCTCTTGATGTATCTCCAGACGGTGTCGGCGCGTCCCCGGCACACCTAGGGGTTCTCCCAGGGTTGCCAGCCCCAGCCCTGGGCCTAGCGTTCAATGAAGGAACCGTGAACCCGGACTGATCGCGGTCTCACGAGGGTTTCAAGTGAGCCCCACAACGGGGCCGGTAGGTTCGTCGCACGGGTTGGGGCAGATCACGCATGGCAGGCTGACGGGGAGGAACCTGTGCGCTTCACACATCGGATCGACATTCGTCACGTTCTCGTTGGGGCAACCCTGCTGGCGCTGGGCGCGTGTACCAACGACAAGATCGTCTACCGCGACCGGCCGCCGTTCAATACGCCGCCCGATTCGGCCAACGGGTTCCTCGGGTACTTCACCGTCGCCACCAAGACCACCACGTGCGGCAACTGCCACGTGG
>DATLWA010000170.1:0-4310 GCA_035576905.1 Gemmatimonadales bacterium | reverse complement strand
GTCGGGTCGCATGTGCTCGTCGGCGCGGAAGTCCACCATCTGGCCTTTCTTCTTTATTGGGACGGCCACGACCTCGTCCTGGAACACGCAGGCGTCCCACGCCTTCTTAGCGCGCTGTTGCGAGCCGAGCGCGACCTCGTCCACTTCCTTGCGCGTGAGTTTGTATTTCTCGGCGAGCCCCTCGGCCGTCTCGGCCATCGAGAGGCCGCACATCGGGTCGGTCAGTGAGGCCCACAGCAGATCCTCGAGCGGGGCCGCCGGGCCCAACCGCAGGCCCCAGCGCGCGCCGCGGATCACGTGCGGCGCCTGGCTCATGGACTCGGTGCCGCCGGCGAGTACGGCGTCGGCCTCGCCCAGGATAATTAGCTGGGCCGCCTGGGTGATCGCTTCGAACCCCGAGCCGCACAGCCGGTTGACGGTGACGGCGGGGACTTCGATCGGGAGTCCGGCTTTGAGCGCGACGTGGCGCGCGCAGTAGATCGCGTCGGCCGAAGTCTGGAGCGCGTTGCCGAACACGGTGTGGCCGATGTCGGTCGCGCCGACGCCGGAGCGCTCGAGTGCCGCCTTGGCCGCGACGGCGCCCAGCTCGATGGCGGAGAGGTCTTTGAGCGAGCCGCCGAACGTGCCGAAGCCCGTGCGGACGCCCGCAAGAAAGACGATGTCGGTATTGGAGCCTTGCGTCTTCATCGAGAAAATATGCCTACTTATTTGCCCTCCCGCACTCCCACTTCGTCGAGATGCTTCAGGAGATCAGCGGGATCCTGGTAGACGCGATACGCGCCCGCCTGCTGCAGCTCATCCTCGCCGTAGCCGCCCGAGAGCAGGCCGACACCGAGCGCGTGGGCGCGCCGCGCGGCGAGCAGGTCCCACACGCTGTCGCCCACGACGATCGACTCCTCGACCGACACGCCCAGCCGCCCCGCGGCCGCGAGGAACAGGTCGGGATCGGGCTTGGCATGCTCGACTTGATCGCGCGTCACCACCGGCACGCCCTCCGGAACGCCGAGCGACTCGAGCATCGGCTTGGCGCTCTCCAGCCGGCCGCTGGTCGCGATGGCCCACGGCACCCGCGCCTTGGTGAGATAGGTGAGCAGCTCGCGCGCGCCCGGCAGCGGCCGCACGCCCTTCACCTGACGGGCGAAGGATTCCTTGTGGATCTTCAGCACGCGGGCGGTTTCCTCGTCCGACATGCGGCGCCCGGTTTCGCGCAACAGCGCGTTCAGGAAGAGGCCGCCGCTCATGCCGATGCGGCGATGGATGCGCCAGACGGAGAGCTCGATCCCCGCGCCCTCGAGCGCATCGCGCCACGCGAGCACGTGCTGGTACACGCTGTCCATCAGCGTCCCGTCGAGATCGAAGAGAAACGCGGGGCTGCTCACAGGCGCTCCATGACGGCGGCTGCCGCGTCGCGGGTGCTCGCCTTGCCGCCGAGATCCGGCGTGCGCACGCCCGCGGCCAGGGCGTTGCGCACCGCGCGCTCGACGTGACGGGCGGCGTCGGGGTGGCCCAGCTGTTCGAACATCAATGCGCCCGTGAGAATCGCCGCCATCGGATTGGCCACGCCCTTGCCGGCGAGTGGCGGCGCCGAGCCGTGCACCGGCTCGAACAGGCCGGCGCGGCCGGGATGGAGGTTGGCGCTGGCCGCGAGCCCCAGCCCGCCGACGAGCCCCGCGCCCAGGTCGGAGAGGATGTCACCGTACAAGTTGTTGGTCACGATGACTTCGAAACGCTCGGGTTCGCGCACCAGTTCCAGCGCCAGCGCATCGACGTAGCGGTGCTCGGTGGTGATGCCGGAAAACTCCGCCGCCACCGCCTTGAACTTCTCCTGCCACAGGCGGTGCGCCGGCACCGCGTTTGCCTTGTCGCTCATCGTCACGCGCGTCTTGCCGTGCGCCTTCGCCCAGTCGAACGCCGCCCGGATAATTCGTTCCACGCCGCGCGGTGTGTTCACCTCTTCGGCGATGAACTCGTCCGGCCCCTGCTTGCCGCGCGCCAGATAGACGCCCTCGGTGTTCTCGCGGAAGATCACGAAGTCGATCGGCGTCGTCGTCTTGAGCGGCGTCAATGATGGATGCAGCAGCGTGACCGGACGGAAGTTGACATAGAGGTCGAGCCGGAACCGCAGACCCAACAGAATGTCGCGCGCGTGCTCATTGCCCGGGCCGCGCGGGTCGCCCAAGGCGCCCAGGCAGATGGCGTCCACGTCGTCGCGCAGGTGGCGGAAGGCGGCGTCGGGGAGCGTCTCTTTGGTCTTGAGGTAATGATCGGCGGAGTAGGGCAGGCGCTCCCACTCGAGCGCGAAGCCGTCCTTCGTCGCGACGGCATCGAGCACGGGGATGGCGGCCGCGATCACTTCGGGGCCGATGCCGTCGCCCGCGATCACGGCGACGTGATGGCGCGTCATCTCACTCGAAACCGGTGGCGCGGCCGCAACCGATGCAGTACGCCCAGCCGACGTCCACCTCGCTGCCGCAGGCGGGGCACTTCAACTCGCCCAGCGGCGGCTGGCCGCAGTGCGGACAGAAATTGATCTTGCGCGCGCCGGGCAGCGAGCCGCCGCAGTACGGACAGCGATTGGGCGGCGCGCTCTCCGGCGACTCGGCCAGCTCGAACGCCGGCACGGCGCGCGGCGCGGGCGGCGGGACGGGCAGCGCGGGCGCCAACGACCCCGACACCGGCGGCGGAATGGGATTCTCCGACGTCCAGCTCACGGGCTCCTCTTCTTCCTCCTCCGGCTCGGCCGGCGGCGCGTACGCCGCCTCGCCGCGCAGGAAGCGCTCGGCGGCGATGCGGTTCACCATCACGCGCGCGTCGGGGAAATTGCGGAACACGCCCGGGTCGGGATTCACCGCCGTGATTTCGCGCTGCAGCGCCTCGCGGACGTCGTCCGGCTCGAGCCGCACGTAGCCGCGCTCGCCCGCGAGCAGCCGCAGCACCGTCATCTCGTAGTCCTGGTGCGTCGCGACCTTCATGGCGGAGCGGTTGGAGCGATACGGCACGAGCCGCTCGTAGACCTCGGCGGCCACGAACGGCACGGCGAGGCGCGTCTCGCGCGACAGCGCCCGCACCAGCAGCTCGAAGAGACCGTCCAGCTCATCCATTCATTTCACCACCACCACGCCCTTCATGTAGGGATGCGGCGTGCAGTGATAGGTGTACGTGCCGGGCTGATCGAAGCGCCGCGCGTAGCCGCCGTGCTGGGGGATCAAGCTCGATCCCGTGCCGTCGTCGAAGGTGATGGTATGCTCGACCGGATCGCCGTTGGTCCAGCGCACCGCCTGGCCGGCTGAGATGGTGACGGTGTCGCCCTGGAACCGGAACCCGCCGATCGTGATGTCGGCGCCGATGGTGGTACCGGCGGGCGCTTGCGCCGTCATGGCGGGCGCGGGATGGAACAGCTGGCCGAAGCGTTTCAGGCGAAACGGAATCGTGAACTCGAAACCGTACAACCGCTGCCCCAGGCCGATCGAGTTGCCCTGAATCGAATTGGTCGCGGCGTTGCTCATCTCGAAGGCGAACGTGTGCGGCGAGCCGGGAATGACGATCTGCACGCCCGCGCTCCAAGCCGCTAGGACGCTCATCCCTTGGAACGCGCCGACGTCGGCCGACACGGCGACGTAGCGGTTGATGCGCGCCACAAACCCGCCGCCCAACGCCGCGCGGCTGCCCGTGGCGCCGAGCGGCTTCTGGATGTAGCGCGCCGCGCCCTCCAGCGTGAGCGGCCCTGTGGTCCAGTCGACACCCAGCTCGCCGTCGACGCTTCGAGCGAGCAGGTTGTAGGCCGGCGTGACCGAAACGTGCAGCCCCGCCGATCCCTCCGGTGCGCCCCAGGCGCGCCAGCGCGCGAACACCTGCGTCTCGTTGCTCGAATTGGCGCCGCGTCCGATGCCGGCCATGGACTTCGTGCCGAAGACCGCGCCGACGCCGATGTTCCGGGCGACGCCCGTGGCGAGCGTAAACGTGGGGTAGTTGCTCACCGCGTGGCTCGGCGCGGGGAAGACGTGGAAGCGGTGCACGAAGTTGAATTGCACCACGCCCGGATCCGGCACCCACGTGCCGCCGAGGTTGGGTGAGCGATACATCAAGGACTGCGCGCCCAGCGGAGCGGCCACGATGCACAATGCGAACGGAAGCGAACGTCTCATCGCCAGTCTCCTTGCCATTTGTCGTACAACACCGGGACCACGCCGCCCTGCTGTAAGACCTCGACGCCCGATGGGTCGCGATACGCTTTGCGGTAAAACACGTGCGTCACACCCGAGTTGATGATCAGCTTGGCGCACATCACGCAGGGCGAGGCGCTCACGAAG
>DATLWA010000169.1:0-10230 GCA_035576905.1 Gemmatimonadales bacterium | reverse complement strand
ACGAAGCTCGATCTGTACCGGCGGCTGGCGCGGGCCGAGCAACCGTGCGAGATTCCGCCCGTGCGTGAGGAGCTGCGCGACCGGTTCGGGCCGCTGCCGCCGGAAGCCGAGCGTCTCCTCCTCGTCGCCGAGCTCCGCGCGCTCGGCGCCCAGGCGGGCCTGGAAACGGTCCTGATCAAGGGCGACGAGGCGCGGCTCACGTTTCGGCGGGACGCCCAGCCGCGGCTGGCCAATCTCACGGCGGCGTTGGACGCGGTGCAATTCGAGGCCGACGTGCGGCGGGCGGTGCCGCTGCATCTGCGGCTGCGCCGTACCGGCGGCGAAGCCATCGGTCCCGGGCTGGCCCGCGCGCTCACAGCGGTATTGGACGACACTCACGCGTAGGAGATCGCATGCGTCGGTTGGTCTTGTTGGTGGGGGTACTCGGCGTGACGGGCTGCGCCGCGTTGCGGGATGCGTTTTCCACGCACGCGGACGTCGCGGCCACGGCGGATGGACAGGAGCTGACGGTCGACCGCCTGGCGGAGCTCGCCTCGCAGGTCAAACAGCTGCAGCTCGAGTACCCGGCGGTGGAGCAGATCGCCAACGTGTGGATCGACAACATGCTGTTCGCGGAGCAGATCGCCCGCGGCAACACGCTGACCGACACGGCGACCGTCGCCGCGGCCATGTGGCCGGCCGTGTCGCAGCTGCGCTGGGAGCACCTGCACGAGCGGCTCCTGACCAAGGACACGACGCTCACCGCCGCGCAGATCGACTCGGCGTACAATTCGAGCGACACCCGGATGTTCCAGCACATCCTCATCATGGTGCCGCCCAGCGCGTCGCCCGACGTGGAGAGACAGAAGCGCGCGCAGATCGAGCGCCTGCTGTCGCAGGCGACCGCTCGCGGCGGCGCCGCGTTCGGCCAGGTCGCCGCGCAGTACTCTGAGGACCCCGGCTCCAAGCCGAATCACGGCTACCTCGGCCTCTCGAGCCGCGGCCAGTTCGTGCAGCAGTTCGACGACGCCGCGTGGCAGCTGGCCCCGGGCGGCGTAACCGGCGTGGTGCGGACGGCGTTCGGCTTCCACATCATCCGGCGGCCGCCGCTCGCGGAGGTGCGGGACTCGTTCCGCTTCGATCTGCAGAACCGTGTCGCGACGCGCTTCGATTCGGTGTACCTCGACAAGCTCGCGAAGGACCGCAACATCGCGGTGTCGAGCGACGCCCCCGCCGAGGTGCGGCAGGCGATGGGCGATCCATCGAGCGCGCGGCGCGACGGCTCGACGCTCGTCACCTACCGCGGCGGCAAGCTGCGCGTGCGCGACATGATGCGCTGGGTGTACTCGCTGCCGCCGGAGAACGCGCAGGCGCTGCCGTACGCGTCGGACGATCAGATCAAGGATTTTCTGAAGATCATCGCGCAGCGCGAAATCCTGCTGATGCAGGCGGATTCGGCGCACGTGCAGCTGCGGCCCGAAGATTGGCAGCAGCTCTTCGCCCAGCACGACACGCTGGTGGCGGGGCTCGCGAACGCGCTGGGGCTGACGCCGCAGGCACTGCGCGATTCGGCCGCGTCGCCCACCCAACGGGCCGCGCTGGCCGCGGGTCACGTCAACGACTATCTCGACCGCCTGGTGCAGGGACGCGCGCCGTACATTCCGATCAACGCCTTCTTCAGTGAAGCGCTGCGGCGCGCGGCGCCGTGGTCGCTCGGCGCCCCGGGCGTGCAGCGCGCGGCCGACCGCGCCAAGGTACTGCGCGCCGCGACCGACTCGCTGCGCGCGCGCGGTGGCGGCGGCGGCGCCGCTCCGATCCGGCCGGCTCCCGGGCCCGCGCCCGGCGGCCGCGCGCTGCCGCCGAAGCGGTCGCTGCAATAATGCGGAGCATCCGCTGGGCGCTCCTGCTGGGCGCGTTCCTCGCGGGCGGAGCGCGGGCGCAGTCGCGCGCCGGCGTGATCGATCGCATCGTCGCGGTCGTGGGCACACGCCCGATTTTGATGTCCGAGGTCGAGGAGCAGGTGGCACAGCTGCAATCGCAGGGGCAACAGATCCCCAGCGATTCCGCGGGCCTCGCCAAGCTGCGGCGCCGCATCCTCGACGACATGGTCAACGAGGAATTGGAAGTGCAGCAGGCGCAGCGCGACACCAGCATCAAGGTGACCGAGCGGGAAGTGCAGGATGTGGTGGAGCAGCGGGTGCAGAGCGTGCGGGGCCAGTTCAATTCGGAGCAGGAGTTCCTCAATCAGCTGCATCTCGCGGCCTTCCCCTCCGCGGAGGAATGGCGCCGCTATCTGACCGATCAGCAACGCCGCAGCACGCTGCGCGACCGCCTGCTGGAGAGCCTGCACCAGCGCGGCAAGCTGCGGCCTATCCCGCCCACCGACCGGCAGATGCGCGACTATTGGGAGAACAACCACGGCAGCCTGCCCAAGCGGCCGGCGACGGTGACGTTCCGCCAGGTGGTGGTGGTGCCGCGCCCCGACACGCAGGCCGTGAGCGTGGCGCGCGCCCGGGGCGACTCGCTGCTCGCGCAGCTGCGGCAGGGCGGAGACTTCGCGACGCTCGCCAAGCGATTCTCGGACGACTCGGTGAGCCGCGAAGCGGGCGGCGAGCTCGGCTGGTTCCGGCGCGGCGTGATGGTTCCGGAATTCGAGCAGGTGGCCTTCCGGCTCAAGCCGGGCGATCTGTCGCCGCTGGTGCGCACGGACTTCGGCTTCCACATCATCCAGGTCGAACGGATCCAGCCGGGCGAGATCCAGGCGCGGCACATTCTCATCGCGCCGGTGATCGCGCCGGCGCAAGTCGCCGCGGCGGGCCACCTCGCCGATTCGCTGCACGGCGCGCTCGCGGCGGGCGCGCCGTTCGACTCGATCGCCAAGCACTACGGCGATCCCAACGAGCCGCGGCTCGCCGAGCAGGTGGCGCTCACCGACCTGCCGCCCGACTACCGCCGGGCGATCGGCGACGACTCGACGCGCGGGCTCCGGCCCGTCGTGCCGCTGGATCCCACGGGCAAGCGGCCCAAGTTCGCCATCCTGATCGTGACCGAGCGCCAGCCGCCGGGCGATTACACGTTCGACGACATGAAGGACCGCATTCGCGAAAAGCTGAGCCAGGACCTGGCGGAGCAGCATTACCTCGATCAGCTGCGCCGCATGACCTACGTGGACATCCGCCTCTAGCATCGTGCCCGGCCGCCCGCGCCTGGCGGTGACGCTGGGCGACCCGCGGGGCGTCGGCCCGGAAGTGGTTGCCGCCGCCGTCGCCGCGAGCCCCCTCGACGCCGATCTGGTCTTACTCGGTCCCGACGACCTGCTCGCCGCCATTCCCGCGCGCTCGCGCATCGGCGTCGGGGCATGGGGACGGGGGACGGGGGAAGGGGAGGACGTCGAGCGCGCGACCTTGGCCGGCCAGCTCGCGGGCCGCGCGATCGAACGCGCCGTGTGGCTGGCGCGCGGCGGCGAAGTGGACGCCATCGTCACGGCGCCGGTCCACAAGCGCGCGCTGCACCTCGCCGGATTCAAGTTTCCCGGCGTCACCGAATTCCTGTCACAGCTCGCGGGCGGCGCCGAGACGGTGATGATGCTCGCGGCGGGCCCGCTGCGCGTGGCGCTCGTCACCACCCATCTGCCGCTGAAGGACGTCTTCGCCCGGCTCACGCGCGAGCGCGTGGTGCGGGTCGGCGAGATCGCGGCGGCGGGACTGACCCGCTGGTGGGGCATCGCCCGGCCGCGGCTCGCGCTGTGCGCGCTCAATCCGCACGCCGGCGAGGGCGGCCTCTTCGGCGACGAAGATGAGGCGGTGCTGCGCCCCGCCGCGCTGGCCTTGGGCGCCGCGGGCCCGCTCTCCGCCGACACGGTGTTCGTGCGCGCCTTGCGGGGCGAGTTCGACGCGGTGCTGGCGCCGTATCACGACGTGGGGATGACGGCCGTGAAAGTGGCAGGCTTCGGGAAGGGCGTGAACGTGACGCTGGGATTGCCGTTCATCCGGACGTCGCCGGATCATGGGACGGCGTTTGATATCGCAGGGAAAGGGACGGCGGATTCGGGTTCGATGCGAGCGGCGCTGGAGCTCGCTTGCCAGCTGACCAACAGGGACAAGACACCAGAAAAATAGCCGTCAGTTAAGTTCCCAGACGCCAAGTTGCCAGTGGTTCCAAGCGATAAGCCGCAAGAAAAAGCACCACTGCGCGTCGGTTTGGTTGTGGTTCGTGCCTTCTCCTCCCTTAGCGTCCCCCATGGGTCACTTCAAGAATCTCAAAGCGTGGCAACACGCGCGCACCCTTGCAGTGCTGTCGCACGGAGCAATCAAGAAGCTGCCCGCGTTCGAACGCGATGCGCTCGCGGATCAGTGGCGCCGAGCGACACACAGCGTTGTGCTCAATGTGGCCGAGGGCGCGAGTCGTCGTGGTCCGAAGGACTTTCGCCGCTACCTCGATATCGCCCGCGCATCCCTCGATGAGATTGAAGCGATACTCGACTTGGTCGTGGCGCTCGAGTATTTCCGGAGGGAAGAGCTTGCGAGAATTGAAGCGGTGCGAGACGAATGTGCGAAAACCGTCTACGGACTGTTGCGGAAGATGAGCGCGGCTTGAAACTGTCGGCTGGGAACGGCTGGCAACTTGCCGTCTGGCAACCACACTGCCATCTGTTTCACTGGCCTCTTGTACCTGTCGCGAGGAGCTTCACTTTCGCCACGCGTCTTCCGGCCATCTCCACCACCTCAAGACTCGCCGTCCCCACCGTCACGCGATCTCCCGGTTTCGGCAGCCGTCCCAACGCCCCAAACACCAGTCCGCCGACGGTGTTGTAATCGGCGGCGGGGAGCTGCAAGCCATACGTCGCATTCACGTCCTTGATCTCGCTCGCGCCGTCGAGGACGGGGGCGGCGCCGGTCGCGGGCGATTCCGCCGGGCGGTCGTATTCGTCGTAGATCTGGCCGACGATCTCCTCCAACAGATCCTCCATCGTCACGAGGCCCGCCGTCCCGCCGTACTCGTCGAGCACGATCGCGAGGTGGACCTTCTGGCGCTTCATGTCGGCCAGGACGTCTTCGACCTCACGGCTGCCCGGCACGAACAACGGCGGGCGCAGCACGCTTTTCACTCCGCCCGCGCCGCCGGCGCGCAGCCCCCGCAGGATCTCTTTGGCATGCACGGTCCCGACGATGTCGTCGAGCGATTCCCCGTACACCGGATAGCGCGACCGCCCCGCCTGCGCCACGCGGTCGGCGGCCTGGTCGAGCGACAGGTCGGCGGGCAGCGCCACCATCTGCGTGCGCGGCGTCATCACGTCGCGCGCGTTCTTTTCGCTGAACTCGAACACGCCTTCGATCATGCGGGCGTCCTGCGCGCCCAGCTTGCCGGTCTTCTGGCTCTGCTCCACCAGCATCATGATCTCCTCGGGCGAATGCACGCGCTCGCGCTCGGTCACGGGCCGCAGCTTGAACAGCCGCAGCAGGCCGGTGGCCGACGCATTGAGGAGCCAGATGAACGGGTTGGTCGCCGTGGTGAACAGCACCAGCGGCGGCGTCAGCCAGCGCGACAGCGTCTCGGGATAGAGGAGCGCGATGGCTTTCGGCACCAGCTCGCCCAGCACGACGTGCAGGAACGTGATCAGCGCGAACGCCACCAGCACGGCGATGGTGTGTGCCGCCGCCGCCGCGAGCGCCACCGGCAGCCCGTCGAGCAGCGACTCGAGCCACGTGGCGATGGCCGGCTCGCCGATCCATCCCAGCGCGAGGCTCGTGAGCGTGATGCCGAGCTGCGTGCCGGAGATGTAGCGCGTGAGCGTCTGCAGCGCCTTGAGCACGACGGCGGCGCGGGGATCGCCGGCGCGGCGCAGCGCCTCGAGGCGGGTGCGCCGCGAGGCCACCAGCGCGAACTCCGCCGCGACGAAACACGCGTTCGCCGCGACGAGCACGGCAACCGCCAGCAGGCGCAGGCCGATCGAGCCGATGGATGTGGGGGGCATCGAGCGCCAAAGCTACGGCGTGTTTAAGTTTGGGCCAAGATGGCGGACGAGCTGGTCTTACCCTTCGCGGCCCAATGCACGCACCGGGCGCCCGGACGCGGCGAGAGCGCGCGGCGGTTGTCGTGGGTCCTGGGCGTGACGGCGGTCGTGATGCTCGCCGAGGCGGCGGGCGGGCTCGCAGCCCACTCCCTGGCCTTGCTGGCCGACGCCGGCCACATGCTGGCCGACGTCGCGGCGATCGGCCTCGCCTTGTTCGCGGCGCGCATGGCGCGGCTCCCCGCGACACCGGAGCGGACGTTCGGCTATCTGCGGATCGAGATCCTGGCGGCGCTCGCCAACGGTGCGGTCCTCTTTGCTATCGTCGTGGGGATCGCCATCGAGGCCGTGAGCCGCCTGCGGCATCCGGCGCCGGTGGACGCGTCGATCTTGCTGGCCATTGCCGCGCTCGGGCTCACGGCCAACGTGGTGGCCGCGCGCATCCTGCACCACGGCCACGACCATTCGCTCAACCAGCGCGCCGCGTTCCTGCACGTCGTGGGCGACCTGCTCGGCTCGGTCGCGGCCCTCGTCGCGGGCTTCATCATCCTCGCGACGCGATGGACGCCCGCCGATCCCATCCTCTCTCTGGCGATCTCGCTCCTGGTCCTGGTCAGCGCCTGGCGCCTGGTGCGCGAGAGCGTGGACGTGCTGCTCGAGGCCGCGCCGGCCCACATCCCCCTGGCCGCGGTGCACGAGCGCCTGGCCAGCGTCCCCGGGGTCAGCTCGGTGCACGACCTCCACGTCTGGACTGTCACCAGCGGAATCGTGGCTATGAGCGGGCATCTGGTCGTGCGTGACCCGGCCACCAACCAGCGGGTGCTCGAGGCGGCGCAAGAGCGGATGACGGCGCTCGGCATCCAGCACGTGACCGTCCAGATGGAGCAGGACCCGACGTGTAACTGAGCCTTGTATTCAGCCTGCCGCCCTCCTATACTGCGCCCCTCACAACTGACCCTGAACACTGGACGTAGCCCCTTGCAGATCCGTAACATCGCCATCATCGCCCACGTCGACCACGGGAAGACCACGCTGGTGGACCAGATGCTCCGCCAGTCGGGGGCATTCCGCGCCAACCAGCAGGTGGCCGAGCGCGTGATGGACTCGAACCCGCTGGAGCGCGAGCGCGGCATCACGATTCTCGCGAAGAACACGTCGGTGCACTGGGACGGCGTGAAGATCAACATCGTGGATACGCCGGGCCACGCCGATTTCGGCGGCGAGGTCGAGCGCATCCTGCGGATGGTGGACGGCTTCCTGCTGCTGGTCGACGCGGCCGAGGGGCCGATGCCGCAGACGCGCTTCGTGGCGGGCAAGGCGCTGGCGCTGGGGCTCAAGCCGATTGTGTTGATCAACAAGATCGACCGGCAGGATGCCGAGCCGATGCGCGTGCACGATGAAGTGCTGGAGTTGTTGATCGACCTCGAGGCGACGGCCGAGCAGTTCAACTGCACCTTCCTTTATACGTCGAGCCGCCAGGGCGTGGCGACGCTGGATCTGGCGCAGCCGGGCACGACGCTGGGGCCGTTGTTCGACACGATTCTGAAGGAGATTCCGGCGCCGGCGGCGGACGCGGACGGGCCGTTCCAGATGTTGATCTCGACGCTCGACTTCTCATCCTATCTCGGCCGCATCGGGATCGGGCGGATCGAGCGGGGCACGGTGAAGGTGGGGGAGACGGTGGCGCTGCTGCCGATCGGCGAGCCGGGTCCCGTGTCCGACGGGCCGTTCGACCAGGCCCGCGTGGTGAAGCTGTTCGGCTTCGAAGGGCTGGAGCGCGCCGAGCTGGAGCAGGCGTCGGCCGGCGAGATCGTGGCGCTCGCGGGTCTCGCGGGCGTCGAGATCGGCAAGACGGTGTGCGCCGTGGATCACCTCGACCGGCTGGCGGGCATCGCGGTCGAAGAGCCCACCATCTCGGTGGACGTGCGCGTGAACGATTCACCGTTCGCCGGACGCGAGGGCAAGTTCGTCACCGGGCGGCAGGTGCGCGAACGCCTGTACCGGGAGCTGGAGCGCAACGTGGCGCTGCGGGTGGAAGACACCGACGATCCCCAGACCTTCACGGTCTCGGGGCGGGGCGAGCTGCACCTCGGCATCCTGATGGAGACGATGCGGCGCGAGGGGTACGAGTTCCAGGTGAGCCGGCCGCGCATCATTCCGCGCGAGGGCCCGTCGGGCGAGCTGCTCGAGCCCTATGAGGAGCTGATGATCGACGTGCCCGAAGCGAGCATGGGCGTGGTGATGGAGAAACTCGGGCCCCGCCGGGCGACTCTTCTGGATATGCGGAATCCGGGGGTGGGCACCATCCGCCTGCGCTTCAAGATCCCGGCACGGGGCCTGCTGGGCTACCGCTCGGAGTTCTTGACGGACACGCGCGGCCTGGGCACCATGCACCACCGGTTTTTCGCCTATGACGCCTGGGCGGGCCCCCTGTCGGGGCGCAGCCGCGGCGTGATGGTGGCCGACCGGGAGGGGGTGGCGGTGGCGTTCGCCCTGTTTAATCTCCAGGAGCGCGGCACGATGTTCGTCAAGCCGAATGAGGCGGTGTACGAGGGGATGATCGTGGGGGAGAGCGCGCGTTCGGGCGACATGGACGTGAACGCGACGAAGGAAAAGAAGCTGACGAACATGCGCACGACGGCTTCGGACGAGATGATCCTGCTCGAGACGCCGCGTCAGGTGACGCTGGAGCTGGCGCTGGAGTATATCGAGGACGACGAGTTGATCGAGATCACGCCCTCGTCGATCCGGCTGCGCAAGCGGGAGCTGAACGCCACGGATCGTCGCAAGCGGGCCCGCAACGCGCGGGCGTTGGAGTCGTAGAAGTCGGAGATTCGGTCAGTCGTTCGGCGACAACCTGAGCCGGAGGTAACGATGTTCGCCCGTGTGACGTCGATGGACTGGTCGCTCAAGCGCCGCAGCGACCGTCGCGACGACGAAGAGTTCGAGGAGTTCGAGGAGGACAAGGAGCTCGACGAGGACTTCGAGGACGAGCTCGAGGAAGATGATGCCGACGAGGAGGACCTCGACGACCTCGACGATTACGACGACCTGGACGACGAATTCGACGACGACGAGGACGAGGAGTTCAAGCCGAAGAAAGGTCCCCGCCGGGAGTGGGAGTGAGCAGCGGGGCCTGTAGCTCAGGTGGTTAGAGCGCACGCCTGATAAGCGTGAGGTCGGAGGTTCAACTCCTCCCGGGCCCACTCCGTAAACGACAAGCCCCGGTAACCAGCGCCTGGTTATCGGGGTTTCTCGTGTCGGCCACGACGTGTATGCTTTACCCCCATGCGCCCATCATCCCGAATGCTGCTCGGCCTCCTCTGGGTGTCGCCGCTCTCGGCGCAGCACCTGCATCACCTCGCCGCGACACCGCAGACGGTGGCCTTCGGCTACTACAGCGCCGTCGCGACCCCGGTGCTCCGCGTCGCCTCGGGCGATACCGTCGAGGTCGAAACGCTCATCACCAACCGCCCTGATCGACTCGAGGCCGCGGGCGTCGCTCCGGCGGACGTGCAACAGTCGCTGCGGGACATCATCGCCCAGGTCACCGATCGCGGTCCCGGCGGGCACATTCTCACGGGTCCGATCTACGTCGCCGGCGCGGATTCGGGCGACGTGCTCGAGGTGCGGATCCTCAGCATCGACCTCGCCATACCGTACGGCTACAACGGCTGCAGCGGGTTCCTGCGCGGCAACTGTGATTCCACCAAGACGACGCGTATCATCCCGCTCGACCGCGCCCGCATGGTCGCGCAGTTCGCGCCGGGCCTGGAGATTCCGCTCCATCCGTTCTTCGGCAGCATGGGCGTGGCGCCGCCGCGCGATTCCGGCCGCGTCAGCAGCAACCCGCCGAGCATCCACGCCGGCAACCTCGACAATAAGGAGCTGGTGGCGGGGACGACGCTGTTCATCCCGATTCACACCGCCGGCGCGCTGCTCGAGGTGGGCGACGGCCATGCGGCGCAGGGCGACGGCGAGGTGGACCAGACCGCCATCGAGACATCGCTGCGCGGCCGGCTGCAGCTCATCGTCCGCAAGGACCTGCACCTCACCTGGCCGCGCGCCGAGACCCCGACGCACTTCATCGCGCTGGGGATGGACAGGGATCTGACCAAGGCCACGCAAATCGCTGTGCAGCAGGCGATCGACTTCGTGGCGGCGTACCGCGGGTGGTCGAAGATGGAAGCTTACCGCTTGGTGAGCGTCGCCTGTGACGTGCGCATCACGGAGCTGGTGGA
>DATLWA010000168.1:0-3332 GCA_035576905.1 Gemmatimonadales bacterium | reverse complement strand
GTCGCCGTGACGTGGGCCTACCCGGAATTCCGCGCCAGTGCGATGAGCGAAGACGGCAGCGTTTTCGGCATCGTGGCCCCGCACGGCACCGAGGGTCCGGGCGTCTGGCTGCTGGAACTGCGCGGTATCGCCTACCGGCAGCTGATCCCCGACGGCACCCAGATCGTGACGTCGGGCCTGGGCGGCGTGCTGCCGCGCGGCATTCCCATCGGCACGGTGATCGGTCTCGCGGGTGAAGCCGAGGGCTGGGAGCGGACCTATCTGGTGCGCCCCGCGGTCCATCCCGCGGCGGTGACCCATGTGATGATTCTCACGGGGCCCGTGGCGCGCTCGGGCGACCTGCATTCGGCGTTCACCTCGATGGGGGCGGCCCCGTGAGGCGCACCGACCGCTACCGCTTCTACATCGTGCTGCTGGTGCTGGTGGCGCTGCAGTTCACCGTGCGCAGCCGGCTCGGCGACGACCGGGTGGCGCCGGACTTCCTGCTGCTCGCCCTGCTCATTTACTCGATTCGCGCGCAGCCGGGGAAGGGCGCCGCCGCGGGCTTCGTGGTGGGCCTGCTACGTGACGCCCTCACACCCGCGAGCTTCGGCGCCGGCGCCCTGGCCCACACACTGGTGGGCTACCTCTCCGCGTGGGGCAAGGCGGTGTTCTTCGCCGAGAACCTGTTCGTGAACGGCTGCCTGCTGTTCGCCGGGACGTGGTTCCGCAATCTCGCGCTGGCGCTGGCATCGGGACAGCTCAAGGGCGGGATGCTGGGCTGGGAGCTGCTGGTGTGGTCGCCGCTGCAGAGTCTCACCACGTCGTTGGTAGGCATGCTGGTGCTGTGGATGTTCAAGCGGACCATGTCCATGCGGTTGAGCGACGCGTGACGTCTTTCCATCCGCACCTGCTCGATCAACGCCTGCGGGTGGTGCGGGTGGTGGTGTGGGCGACGCTCGGCGTGATCGTGATCGCGTTCTTCCGCACCCAGATCCTGGGCCACGGGCGGTTCCAGCTGCAGTCGGAGAACAACCGGCTGCGGCCGATCACGCTGCCGGCGCCGCGCGGCATCATCACCGACCGCAACGGCAAGGTCCTGGCGGACAACGTGCCGGGCTACACGGTGGCCCTGCTGCCCGACGACACCACCAAGCTACGCGCCACGCTCAAGGTGATGGCGCCCATCGTCAAACTGGACGCCGCCGACATCGACCGCGTGCTGCAGCGCTATCGCCGCGCGCCGTATCAGCCCGCGCTGGTGCTCGCCAACGCGCCGTTCGCCGTGATCTCGGCGCTGGAGGAGCGGCGCGTCGAGATTCCCGGGCTCGTGATCCAGACGGAGCCCAAGCGCTACTATCCTGATTCGGCGATAGCCTCACACCTGGTCGGCTACGTGGGCGAGGCGACGGAGCAGGAGATCGCGTCGCCGCGGCGCGCCCTGGCGCTGCGGCCGGGCTCGCAGGTCGGCAAGGACGGGCTGGAGCGCGAGTACGACGACTCGCTGCGCGGCTCCGACGGCATCCGCTTCGTCGAGGTGAACGCCACCGGGCACGTGGTGCGCGAGGCCGGGGCCGCGCCGACGCTGCAACCGGTGCCCGGCACCTCGCTGCGGGCGACGATCGACGGCGATCTGCAGCGCTACGTCGCCCAGATCTTTCCGGCGGGGCAGCGCGGCGCCGTGGTGGCGCTCGATCCCGCGACGGGGGAGATCCTGGCGCTCTACAGCGCGCCGGGCTACGAGCCCAACGCGTTCGTGGGCGGCGTGGACCCGAACTACTGGCGCTCGCTCAGCGAAAACGAAGCGCATCCGCTGTTCGATCGCGCCATCCAGGCGCGCTATCCGCCCGGATCCACGTGGAAGCTCGCGGTCGCGGCCATCGCGTTGCGCCGGGGGATCGTCACGTTGCACAGCCGCATGCCGATTCCGTGCCGCGGCGGCATGCAGTACGGCAACCGCTTCTTCCGGTGCTGGGAGGCGCGGGGCCACGGCGACCTCACCCTGCAGGAGGCGATCGCGCAGAGCTGCGACGTGTATTTCTATCAGCTGGGCCTCAAGGTCGGGCTCACGTCGTTGCTCGAGGACGCGAACACGTACGGCTTCCGCACCCGCACCGGCATCGACCTGCCCGGTGAGATTCCGCCCGACTTCCCCAACGGTACGGAATACTTCGATCGCATCTACGGCCCGCGGCACTGGACGGCGGCCGTCACGCTCAACCTCGCCATCGGCCAGGGCGAGAACGCGCAGACGCTGATCAACATGGCGCAGTTCTACCAGATGCTCGCCAGCGACGGCCAGGCCCGCACACCGTATGTGGTGCATCGTCAGGACCGTCCCGGCATCAGTCTCGATCTCTCACCCGAGCAGCTCGCCGGCCTGCGCCAGGCGATGATCAACGTGGTGGAGCGCGGCACGGCACGCGGATCGCGCCTGGCGTCGATCACGATCGCCGGGAAGACCGGCACGGCGCAGAACCCGCACGGGCCGGCGCACGGCTGGTTCATCGCCTTTGCCCCGGCCGATCACCCCAAGATCGTGGTCGGGGCGATCATCGAGTTCGCGCGCGAAGGCCCGTATGTGGCACCCCTGGTGGCGCGGATCATCGCGCGATTCCTGGGCGCCGACTCGACCGAGGCCGCGACCTTCCGGATCGTGCTGCCCACCGACACCGCGCCGACGCCGCTGCAGGTGCTGCCCGGGCCGCCGCTCGATTCGATCCAGCCCACCGACACCATTCCCGTGGATACGACCCGTGGCCGCACGCATCCGCGAGCTCGATAAACCGCTGCTGGCGGTCACGCTGCTCCTGGCCGCGTTCGGCCTGGCCACGCTCTATTCCGCGGGCCAGACGGACGTCCCGAGCTTCGTCACGACCATCTGGCTGAAACAGTTGATCTGGCTCGGCGTGGCGCTGGTCGCGGTGATCCTGGTGTTCCGCGTCTCGCCGCGGCTGCTCGAATGGTCCACGCCGTACGTGTACATCGTCGCCGTGGTGGTGCTGCTGTTCACGCTCGCCTTCGGCACGGGCGGCGGTACCGCGGCGAGCAGCAAGTCGTGGATCACGATCGGCGGCCACCGCTTGGGTCAGCCGTCGGAGCTGGCGAAGCTCGCCGTGGTGATGATGCTGGCCCGCTGGCTGGCGGAGCGGCGGGCCGCGCCCGCCACGCTGCGCGAGCTGGTGCCGCCCTGTCTCATCGCCGGGGTGCCGTTCTTGTTGATCGTGGCGCAGCCCGACCTGGGCAGCGCCCTCGTGCTGGTCGCCATTCTGTTCAGCATGCTGTACTGGGCGGGGACCAAGCCGTCCCTCTTGCTGCTGCTCGCGTCGCCCGCGATCGGGCTGGTGTTGTCG
>DATLWA010000167.1:0-7589 GCA_035576905.1 Gemmatimonadales bacterium | reverse complement strand
CGAGCAGCGCGAGCCGCTTCATCGGCCCGCTCCGAGGCCGGCGCGCACGCCGAGCGCGACCCGCACCACGGGCCGCGAGTCCTGGAACCCCTCGACGCGCAGCGCCGGGGTGATGAAGCGATGCAGATCGAGCCGAGTCTCGAGCGCCAGGCCCCAGCGCTCGCCGAACGGCGGCCGCGCTTCCACGGCGACTCCACCCAACGCGAACAGCGACCCACTGCCCAGCCCGAACACACCCGTTTGGCTCGCGGGCAGGTACTTGAGCCCGCCCACGGATGCACGGGCCGACAGCCAGGAGAGCAGGTGGCGCCGCATTCCGACTGAGAGGCCGAGCGTCCCCAGGCCGCCGATCGCTTGAGTCGAGCCGTCCGCATCGTGGCGGACCAGGTCGCCGTGCGACCAGTCGAGGATCGCTTCGACGGTCCACTTGCCCGTCGTATCGATGGGCGTGCCGACGGTGAACGCCAGCGCCGGCGCGATGGCGGGCCGCACGCTGAAGTTCGTGACGATGGAGTCGCTGACCAGCGTGGTGGTGTAGCGCGCTCCGGCGGAGAGGTGGACCGAGACCTGGGCGGACAGGCAGTCAGGCGATCGGGTGGTCAGCAGTATCGCCAACAGACCGACCGCCACGCCGCCCGACCGCCCGGCCATCCTCACGCCGGCGCGCTCCGCAGCTTCCGAAAGATCCCGGCGCCCGCCAGCATCACGCCGTAGAGGCACACGATCAGCGGCCCGGTCGGCAGATCGGCCTTGTAGGAGATCCAGTTACCGGCGACCGAAACGACCGCGCCCGTCGCCCACGCGATGTAGGCGAGCTTGCGGATGTCGCGCGTGAACATGAACGCGATCGACGCCGGCACCACCAGGAACGTGAAGACCATCAACACGCCGCCCACCGGCACGGAGAAGGTGATTACTACCCCGAACGACAAATAGAAGAGGAAGTCCCACCACTTGATGCGCCACCCCTGCTGCTCCGCCTTTTCCGGCTCGAACGAAATGGTGAGGAACCGCTTTCTCAGAGCATAGTGGAACGCGCCGAGCGCGGCGTAGGCGATGGCCAGACGCGCGATCGTGGGCCAGGTGACCCAGAGGATATTCCCCTCGAGCGTCTTCTCGAGCGCCTCGGCGCCCTGCGGCGCCTTGCTCGCCACCAGGATCGCCGTCGCCGACGCGACGACGTACACGATGCCGATGATCGCCTCCTGCGGCACGCGGCCCTTACCCGACGTGCGAGTGAGTGCGAACAACCCCGCGCCCACGGCGGCGAACCCCAGCCCGAAGAAGTACGCGGTGCGCGAGTCGGCGGAGACGCCGAGCAGCAGCGCCACCACCGTGCCGAGCGCGGCCATCTGCGCGAGCGAGAGATCGACGAAGATCACCTCGCGCGCGATGATGTGGAGCCCGAGATAGGAGTGGATCGCCAGCAGCACCATGCAGGCGACGAACGGCGGCAACATCAAATGAAAGGCGCTCATTGACGCCCCGCCGGCGTGCCGCCGCTGAAGGCCGATGCGAGCGACGAGACCCAGAGGTTCATGAGATCGATGTAGGTGTTCACGTTCGGCGCGCCTCCCGTGTTCGCCGGCACGATCACCGCCGTCGCGCCCGTGCGCGCCGCCACTTCCTGAATCTGGTTGTGGTCGTAGTAGTTGGTCGCGAGCAGCACCAGGATGCCCTTGGCCTTCATCTCGGTGATGATCTCCTGGACGTGGCGCGGCGTCGGCGGAATGCCGGGCTTGGGCTCGATGTAATCGAAGCAGGGGACGTTGAACTCACGCGAGAAATAGTCCCACTCCTTGTGGTAGCACGCCACCTGCTTGCCGCGGAACACCATGCCCTGCTTGAGCCAGCCGCCCAGCCGGTCCGCCAGCGGCTTGCCCTGATACGTCTTGCTCTGCAGGAAGTCGAACAGCTTTCCCTGGCGGTCGAGGTCGGCCAGCGTGGGTCCGCCCAGGAGCTTCACCAGATCGTCGCCGAACAGCGCGGCGTAGACGCGGTTCTCGAAGTCCTGTTCCCGCTGGCTGAAGTACGCCGCGTTGTCGGGCGACACGCGCTTCAGGCCCGTGAGAATGTTGCGCGCGATCTGGACCGCGTTGAGCGGATCGGTCCAGATGTGCGGATTGCCGAAGACGTGGATGTCGCCCTGCGTGCGCGAGAAGCTGGTCGGCACGTCGAGCAGCGCGATGCCGGCGTAGGCCGCGACGTAGCCCGGCCCGCCCTCGGTGACCTTGGGGTTGCCGGCCTTGTCGAGCAACGCGGGGACCCACAGCTCGAGGTCCAGTCCCGTGGTGACGAACACGTCCGCCTGGGCGAGCAGCGGCACGAAGCTCGGCTTGGGCTGGACGTAGTGCGGATTCTCATCGCCCACGGCGATCGAGTTCACGACGCCCTTGTCGCCCACGATTTCGCGGGCGATGGCGGCGTAGGTCGTGAGCGACGTCACGACCTTCACGGGCGCGGGCGCCGCCTGCGGCGTGCCCGGGCCGTGCAGGGCCAGAATCAGCGGAATGAATCGCAGCATGTCAGTAGGTCTCGTGTTTGTGTGGACCGATCGCCCAGACCGCCTGGAAGGCGAGCTGGTGGCTGGTGCCGGCGAGCGGGTTCTTTTCGTAGCGATACTGCGCCCGCAGGAAGACCCATTCGCTCTCCCACCAGGTGAGCGACGGGATGACCTGGCGGCTGACGCTGCCGTCCAGGGGCGCTTCGACGTAGTTGTACGCGGCGCCGAGAATCACGCGCTCGTTGAGCTTGTACGTCGTGCTCGCGTACCCGCCCAGACGCCAGGAGCCTGCGCCGGCCAGGTCCTTCTTCAGGCCGAACAGCTCCCCGCGCAGCGTCCACTCCCGATAGAACCCGCGCGCCGGCGGCCGCCACGTGAGGCGGAAGTCGAGACCCCCGACCTTGGTCTTGAGGCTCGACGCGGGATCGCTGCCGTAGAGTCCGGTGCCGCCCAGCTGCACGTACGTGGAGCGGCTCAGCTGCCAGAAGTTCAGCACGTGCACCAGGTAGGTCGGGCGCCCGGCGTCGCCGAACAACGCCGAGTCGCTGCTGCTCTTGGTCACCTGCGCCGTGACCTCGTGGGTCCCGAAGCCGCCGAAGGCGCGATACAACGAGATGCCGGCCCCGCTGAGCCCGTCGTCGCCCAGATACGTCCGCAGCGCCAGCGGATACTCCGTCTCGGGCACCGCGTGCAGGTGCCAGCGGTTCAGCTCGCCGAATTGCTGCCGGAATTTGCCGATGTCGAAGCGGACGTGTCCCGGCAGTCCGGTCCAGTACGCGTACCCTTCCTCGACGCTGACCTCCCCGTTCTCGAGACTGATGAAGATCTTGGTGTGCGAATACGGGTCGAGCGCCGACTGGAATCCGATTTCGAACTCGCGCGGATCGAAATTGTTCGCCTGCACGCCGGGCGAATACGCGTAGGCCCGCACATCGCCCGTGGCGCTGATTTCAGGGTTCAGCTGGTTCTGGTTGCGCTCGCGCCCGACGAACGCCATGTCGCGCGTCGTGTCGGCGCGCGTCGTATCGGTGATCCCGGCGGTGGCGTTGGCCGCGGCGCGCAGCGCGGCGAGATCGTCGCCGGCGGTGGTGTCCTTGGCCGGCCCGGCCGGCGTGTTGCCGACGCGTGCGGAGAGGCTGTCGAGCCGCGCGCGCAGGCGACGCACTTCGGCCGCGAGCGAATCGAGCTGCCGCTGCGTGGGCGCGGGCTGTTGTGCCGCGACGGGCGCGGCGAGCGCTGCCGCCATACACAGCGATACCCAAATGGATTTGTTCATGACCTCGTACTCTCCTCCCGATCGTCGTTGACGCGCGACCGCCGCGCGCTGCGCGACGATCGCCAGGGACGAATGCCGGGCCGCAGCCCGGATCAGGCGGAGAGGGTCGGGGGCGCGCGCGGACGCGCGTCGCGTACGACGGGGGTGACGACGACGACGAGCCGCGGCGCCGCGACGGCCTGCACCACGGGCCGGGAGCCCGGGATGCGCACCGCCACGGTGCCGGCGATCACGTGCGCGTTGGCGTACTGGCACAGCGCGCACCGCAGCTCGTCGTGCAGCACGATGCAGTGGGCGTCGTGATGCGACTCGATCGCGACCGGGGCGGTGGTGCGCTCGCCGGCGTGCGCCAACGCTACCACGCCGCCCGCCAGTGCTTGCAGCACGAGCAGCAGCGCGGCCACGGGTGCAACGCGGCGCCGGCTGGTGATCAGAGTGAGTCGCATGGCTCCGTAGTGTACGTGCGGCAGGGACGCCGCGTTAGCCGATAACATAACCCTGACAGCTGGGCCGCCGTCACGCGCCCTCGGGCAGGAAGGCGTGGCGCGAGATCAGCGGCACGAACCGCACCCCGCCCAGCCGCCGTTCCTCGAACCCCGCACTGGTGCGCCGCAGCACCACCAGCTCCTGGTTCACGGCATCGCCGATGGGGATCACGAGGCGTCCGCCCGGGGCGAGCTGCTCGCGCAACGCGGCGGGGATGCGCGGCGCCGCGGCCGTCACCAGAATGCCGTCGAACGGCGCCCGCTCGGGCCAGCCGAGCGCGCCGTCGCCCAGACGGGTGTCGATGTTACCGAGGCCGAGCCGCCGGAACCGCTCCTCCGCCTCGACCAGCAGGTCGGGGAGCCGCTCGACGGTGCACACGCGCGCCACGATGCGGGCCAACACCGCGGTCTGATACCCCGAGCCGGTGCCGATTTCCAGCACGCGATCGCGCCGGCGCGGCACCAGCGCCTCGGTCATCCACGCGACGACGTAGGGCTGCGAAATCGTCTGGCCGTTGCCGATGGGCAGCGGTCCGTCGTGGTACGCCTCGGGGATGAGCGGCGGCGGGACGAACCACTCGCGCGGCACCCAGGCCATCGCGCCGAGGACGCGGGCGTCGCGCACACCGCGATTGGTGACTTGCGTCACGATCATGCGGTGGCGCCGCGCGCGCGTCGCTTGCCGGAGCATCCTGAAAATTATAGCTTGGTCGCCCCCACTCGCCCGAGTGACGTTCCGTGCCCCCCAAACATCGCGCGCAAGTCGTGCTGATCGGCGATCCTGCGCTCCGCCCTGACGGGCTGGAGCGCGCGCTGGTGCGCGCGGGCTATCAGGTGACGGACGTGGCCTATCCGGGGCCCAGCGAGTCGCTCGGCGTGGAAGGCGCGCCCGACTTCGTGATCCTGTCGGCCGGGTTCCCCGACCCCGCCACGGTGGGCGCCCAGGTGCGCCGCTTGGTCGGTGAGGCGGCGCTCGGCAGCGCTCCCGTGCTCGCCCTGGTGGGACCGGGCGGCACGCAGGCGATCACGGAGGCGTTGCGGGCGGGGGCGCGCGACGCGGTCAGCGGCCCGGTTTCGCTGGAGGAGCTGCTGGCGCGGCTCGAGCTGCACGCGCGGCTGCGCGGCGAGGTGGTGGAAGCGCGCGACGCGTTGCAGTCGCGCGACCTGCTCTTCGACATCTTCCAGGAAGTGTCGGCGGCGCTGCGGGCCGACGAAATCTTCCAGACGCTGGTGCGGCGCGTGGGGCAGGCGTTCGGGTTGGCGCACTGCTCCTTCGTGCTGACCGCGCCTGGGGAAGAGAAGGGCCGCGTGGTCGCGGTGTACGAAAACCCCGCCATCCGCGACCTGCGGGTGGAGCTGGAGCGCTACCCCGAAATTCTCGAGGCCATTCGCACCGAGCGGCCCGTCGTGATCCACGACGTGCACGAGCACCCGCTGTTCGAGAGCATCCGGCGGCACTGGTCCACCCAGCAGCTTGACGTGACCGTACAGGCGGCCGTGGCGCTGCCGGTGTTCGTGCAGGGCCGCGCCGCGGGCGTGTTCTTCCTGCGCACCGAAAAGGGCGATCCCGAGCTGCGCCCGGAGCACGTCGCCTTCGCCAACACGATCGCCCAGGCGGCGGCGCGCGTGCTCGAGAATGAAGAGCGCCGCTCCGCCATTTACCGCCGGCAGATCTCCGCCGGCGCCACCGACCCGCTGACGGGCTGCGCCAGTCTCGACGCCCTGGACCGCCGCGTGCGCGACGAGTTCGAGCGGGCCCGCCGCTACGCGCTGCGGTTTGCGCTGGTGCTGGTGGACATCGACCGGCTGCGGGAAGTGAACGATCGCTTCGGCCAGAGCGCGGGCGACCGGCTGCTCGCCGAGCTCGGCAGGATTCTGCAGCGCGAGATCCGCGCGCCCGACTTCGTGGCGCGCTACGGCGGCGACGAGTTCGCCCTGATTCTCCCGGAGACCGACGGCCCCGGAGGCCGCCAGTTCGTGGAGCGGCTGCGGCAGGTATTGTCCCACCACACGTTCGCCGACCTCGGTCCCGGCCGCGAGCCGAGCATCTCCGCCGGCGTCGCAGCATTCCCGCACACCGACGTGCTGCGACCCGAGGACCTGTTCACGCTCGCCGAGAACGCGCTGCAGAAGGGAAAGACGAGCGAGCCGGATCGCATCGGACTGGCGACGCAGCTCGGCGGGTAGGCCGACTCAGTCCAACGTCTTGCGAAACCGGCTCACCGCGAGCGTCACCAGCACCGCCGCGAACGCCGCCAGCGCCGCCACTTCCCGCCACAGCGCCGCGATCCCCACGCCTTTGAGCAGAATGCCGCGCAACACCTTGAGGAAGTACGTCAACGGCAGCAGGAGCCCCACCCACTGGAAGAATTGCGGCATCGCCTGGCGTGGGAACATGAATCCCGAGAGCAGGATGTTCGGCAGCACGAAGAAGAAGGCCACCTGCATCGCCTGCTGCTGCGTGCGCACCAGCGTCGAGATGAACATACCCGTCGCGAGGCTCGCGGTGACGAACAGCAGCGCGATCGCGTACAGCAGCAGCAGGCTGCCCGTGAGCGGCACGGCGAACACCACACGCCCGACGAAGAGCACCGTGGTCATTTGGACGATGCCCACGCCGATGTACGGCGCGATCTTGCCGAGCATCAGCTCGGTCTTGGTCACCGGCGTGACGATGAGCTGCTCCAGCGTGCCCCGCTCGCGCTCGCGCACGATCGCCATCGCCGTGATCAACACCATCGTGAGCGTGAGGATGACGCCGACGAGCCCCGGGACGATGTAATTGGGGCTGCGCAGGCCGGGGTTGTAGCGCGGCCGCACCCGGGCGTCGAGCGGCGGCGGCCGGTGCGCCGCGGCCGCCAGCAGCTCGAGATTGCGGACTTGGGCGACGCCTGCCGCCGCGGCGAGCGCCGACTGTGACGACAGCGGGTCGGAGGCGTCCACGATCACCTGGACGGACGCCGTCTGGCCGCGCAGCAACTGCCGCGGAAAGTCGTAGGGGACCACGATGCCGGCCTGGGCGTCGCCGCGTTCGATCGCGGCATCCAAGGCGGGCCGGTCATTCACCCACGCCGTGATGCGGAAATTCCCGGTATTCGCGAACGCCGCGATGATGTCGCGGCTCTCGGGCGTGCGCGACTGGTCCAGCACGACGGTCGGCAGGTTGCGGACGTCGGTCTGGATGGCGTAGCCGAAGAGCAGCAGCTGCGCCACGGGCAACGCGGTCATGATCATCAACGTGAGCCGGTCGCGACGCATCTGGATGAATTCCTTGCGGAACAGCGGCCAGAAGTGCGGCATCATTGCTCGTCGCGCTCCTGGAGGG
>DATLWA010000166.1:0-3431 GCA_035576905.1 Gemmatimonadales bacterium | reverse complement strand
CATCCCAGGAACAAGAACAGCGTGATCGCCGTGACCACGCCGCCGCCCAGCGCGAGCGTGGCCGGCGCCTTGGTGAACACGTCGGCGAAATCGAGCGAGCCGAACTGCTGGAACAGGATGAACATCGCGACCAAGAAACCGAAGTCGCCGATGCGGTTCACGATGAAGGCCTTCTTGCCGGCGTCGGCGTTGGCCTTCTCAGTGAACCAGAACCCGATCAGCAGGTACGAGCAGAGCCCCACGCCCTCCCAGCCCACGAACATCACCGGGAAGCTCGCGCCCAGCACCAGCACCAGCATGAAGAAGACGAACAGATTCAAATAGGCGAAGTAGCGGGCGTAGCCCGGATCTTCGCGCATGTAGCCGACGCTGAACACGTGGATCAGCGAGCCCACGCCCGTGACCACCAGCAGCATCACGGCCGACAGCTGATCGAGCTGCAGGCCTGCGTCGACGTGGAGGTTCCCAACGCCCATCCACTGCCAGTAGCGGAACACCAGCGGTTCGGCAGGATGCAGCTCGGCGAGCGCCGCCACCACGGCGACCGCCACGGCGAACGCCGCCACCAGCACGCCCACGCCGATCACCGACACGGCGCTCTTGGCCTGCGGGCGCACCAGCGCCAGGGCGCCGTTTGCGACGAAGCCCGCAAGCGGCAGCAGCGGTATGAGCCACAGCCACGTGACGGCGAGCGTCATCAACCCCTCAGCAGGTTGATGTTGCGCAGGTCGACGGTCTCCTTGTGGCGGAAGATCGCGAGAATGATCGCGAGCCCCACCGCGGCCTCCGCCGCGGCCACCGCCATCACGAAGAACACGAAGATCTGACCCGCCACGCCGAGCCGCTGAGCCAGGGCCACGAACGTCAGGTTCACGGCGTTGAGCATCAGCTCGACGCACATGAAGATCACGATGGCGTTGCGGCGCACGAGGACGCCCGCCACGCCGATCACGAACAGCATCGCCGAAACGGCGAGCGCCGGTCCGAAGAGCATCAGAGCCTTCTCTTGGCGAGCACCACCGCTCCCACGACGGCCGCGAGGAGCAGGAGGCTCGTGATTTCGAACGGGATCAGGTAGGTCTCGAACAGCGGCCGCGCCACCATCCCCACCATCCCCTGTTGCTGTTGCAGGGCGCTGAGTGCGCCCTCGGGCAGCGCCATGGCCGCGGGGGGCTCCGCGTTGCCGAGCGGGCGCAGCTGCAGCATCAGGACGCCCGCGAGAATGGTCGCCGCGGCGAGGCCGATCGGCCCTTTGAGGTCGCTGGGCCCGGCGCGCCCCAGGTTGAGCAGCATGATGACGAACAGGAACAGCACCATGATGGCGCCGGCGTACACCAGGACCTGGAGCACCGCGATGAACTGCGCCTCGAGCAGGACGAAGATGCCGGCGAGCGAGAACAGCGTGATCACCAACCACAGCGCGCTGGCCACGGCGCTCTTGCGGGTAATGCACAGCACGGCCGCGAACACGGCGATACCTGAGAACACCCAGAACACGACCGTGACGAGCGTCATCCGCTCACTCCCCCTTGGGGTCGGAGGGATCCCACAACGTCGAGACGGGATGGGTCTGCGCGCACAGCCGCTCCAGGTCGTAGACGAAGCGGTCGCGCGAGTACTCGGAGTTCTCGTAGTGCACGCCGACGTGAATCGCTTCCTCGGGGCAGACTTCCTGGCAGTAGCCGCAGAAGACGCAGCGGAACTCGTCGATCTCGTAGATCAACGGGTAGCGGTGGCCCTCTTCGTCTTCCCCCGGCACCAGCTTGATGCAGTTGGCGGGACAGATCTGCGGGCACAGCCCGCAGGCGACGCACTTGGCGCGGCCCTGCTCGTCGGTGAGCATGCGGTGCGTGCCGCGCCAGCGCTGCGAGATCGACCAGTCGGACGTGCTGCGCTCCTCGGGATACTCCATGGTGACCTTGGGCCGGAAAATGTGCCGGAAGGTCAGCCACATCCCCTTGAGCGTGGCTCGCAAGTAGGATGTCTCGGCCTGCGGCCGCTTCATGATCTTCACGCCGATGGGCATCAGGCCCGCTCCCGCACGACCGTGCCGGAGACGATCCGGCCGCGGTCGAGCACGAAAAAGACGAACACCCCGAGGATCAGGTTGAGGCCGAACAGCGTGCCGGCGAAGCGGGCGTCGTAATCCCAGCCGAGCTGCACGTGCAAGAACCACACGGCGGTGGCGATGATCGTGAGATAGAGCAGCGCGAACGGCAGCAGCACTTTCCACCCCAGCGCCATCAGCTGGTCATAGCGGAAGCGCGGTAGCGTCCAGCGCACCCAGATATAGAGGAACAGGAAGAACGCGACCTTCAACATGAACGCCACGATCGTAGCGAGCGTCGTCAACAGCGTGTAGGGCGGCGTGTTGTCCCACGTGGTGAACGGGATGTCCCAGCCGCCGAAGAACAACGTGACCATCAATGCCGATTGCGTCACCATGCTCGCGTACTCGGCGATGTAGAACATCGAAAACTTCATCGCGGAGTATTCGGTGTGATAACCCGCCACCAGCTCGCCCTCGGCCTCGGCCAGGTCGAACGGCAGCCGGTTGGTCTCGGCGAAGGCCGAGATCAAGAAGATGAGGAACGCGAGTCCCAGCGGGAACACGTTCCACGTTACGGGCAACGCCGTCGCCTGGCGCGCAATAATCGCCGACAGTGTGACGTTGCCCGACAGCAGCAGCACGGCGACCGTGCTCATGCCCAGGGCGATCTCGTAGGAGATCATCTGCGCCGAGGCGCGCAGGCCGCCGAGCAGCGCGTACTTGTTGTTGGACGACCAGCCGGCGAGCGTGATGCCGTACACGCCGAGCGAGCTGATCGCGAGGATATAGAGGAAGCCGACCGGCAGGTCCGCTACCACCAGCGGCACCTCGCCCCATTTGGTCGAGAGCGGCGCGCCGAAGGGAATCACGGCGAACGTCATCAGCGCCGGGATGAACGAGATCATCGGCGCGAGGATGAACAGCAGTTTGTCGGCCTGGGCCGGCAGCGTCTCTTCCTTCAGGAGATTCTTGAGCCCGTCGGCTGCCGGCTGCAGCAGTCCCTGCGGGCCGACGCGGTTGGGGCCCAAGCGATCCTGCATCCACGCGCACACGCGCCGCTCGACATATGTCAGGAACGCGACGCCCACGAGCATCGCCGTGAAGACGACGATGATCTTGATGCCCGACGTGATCAGGAAGAACGTCACGCCGGCACTCCCGCGCCCTTATTCGTCGCGATCTTCTTGCCGCCCAATCCCAGCTCGGCGTAGCTCAGGCCGGCAAACCCGTCGACCGATTGGACCAGCAGGTCGAATGCTTCCGCGGCCGTCCCCATTCCCCGTTCCCCATTCCCCAGCAGCTCGCCGAGCACCCACCACGCCGGCCGCGCCATGCCGGGCGCGGGCTTGGCCTGGAGATAGCGCTGCACGCGGCCGTCGCG
>DATLWA010000165.1:0-9761 GCA_035576905.1 Gemmatimonadales bacterium | reverse complement strand
CTGCAGCTGTTCCGCCGCCAGCGCTGCGACATCCTGAAGCATCGCGGCGTCACGCTCCGACGACGCGCGCGGCTGGCTGTCCATCACGTACACAGAGCCCAGCGTCCGGCCCGCGGCATCGCGCACCGCCACACCGGCATGGTAGGTGAAGTACTCGCGCGCCACCGCCGGATCGGCCAGCAAGCGGCGATCGCCGATCGAGGAGATCACTGCGTACGTCTCGTCGGATAGCGCCGCGACCGCGCACACCGACTCCGATCGCGCCTGCGCTTCCTCGTCCCCCAGACACACCAGCGCGAGGGGGACCGCCAGCAGGCGCGCCGCCAGCGCGGCGAGGCGATCGAGCGTGGTGAGCGGTGGATGTGAAGACGGGTGGTCGGAAGGCTGGACAAACATCGGTGTAGCGCGTCCTTACCGTGAGTGTGATTCGAGCCGCCGACGGCAGCCATGTCTCAGTCCCCGAGCCCTCCCAACCGTTACACGCCCGCGGCGCGCTGGCCGGGCGGCGGCGCGCGCTCTATCATTGCCGTCGCGCTCCCGACACCCTGTGGCGAAACCGCGTGCCGAGTCGCCCGCCGGCCTGCCGGCCGACGAGGCCAGTCTCGTCGCCGCACTGCGGCGTCGCGACGAAAGGGCGTTTCTCGCGCTGGTCACGCGTTACAATCCCGCCCTGCTGCGCCTCGCCCAGGTCTACTGCGGCTCACGGGCGGTGGCGGAGGAAGTCGTGCAGGAGACCTGGCTCGGCGTGCTCCAAGGCATTGATCGGTTCGAGCAGCGCTCCTCCTTCCGAACCTGGCTGTACCGCATTCTCGTCAATCGCGCCAAGACGCACGGCGTGCGCGAGGGCCGCCAAGTCCCGTTTTCCGCGCCGGAGGGCGACGCGGCGGAGCGGGCGGTGCCCGCTGAGCGCTTCCGCCCGGCAACGGACCCCGTGGCGCCAGGCCACTGGGCCGTGCCACCCCGCGCCTGGGGTGGGTCGCCCGCGGGGCAGCTCGAGACCAAGGAGACGCTGGCGGTGATCATGAAGGCGATCGCCGCACTCCCGCCGGGGCAGCGCGACGTGATCACGCTGCGCGACGTGGAGGGTCTCTCGGGTGCGGAGGTGTGTAACATCCTGGGGCTGAGCGACACGAATCAACGAGTGCTGTTGCACCGGGCGCGCTCCCGCGTCCGTGCCGCGCTCGAGCACTACCTCGAGCCGGAGTAAGGCGACCATGCCGGACACGGTGGGTTTGAGCTGCCAGGAGCTGGTCGAGTTGGTGACCGAATACCTCGAGGGTACGCTGTCCGCGGGGGAACGCGCGCGCTTCGACGCCCACCTCGCGACGTGCCCGCACTGCAGCATCTATCTCGAGCAGATGCGCCGGACCATCGCCGCGCTGGGGCACCTGCCGGCCGCCGCCGTGCCGCCCGCGGCGTTGGAGGCGCTGCAGGAGCACTTCCGTCGCTGGAAAGAGGCGGAATAGCAGGCGCGCGTGTTGTGGCGCGAGCGCGGCAGGACGTTCGCAATACCTTGCGGTGTCTCGCGTCTGCGGCGTTCACAGGCTCGTCGTGACCCGTATCACGCCCGAAAAACTTGACAGGACCGGGCGCGGCGCTATCTATGCGCCGGCCCGCAGACCCCTGCGGCCCAACCAGGCGGTCGTTTCGAGCTGCGCCCTCTCCCGCGACTGCCGACGGCCTTTCAGGAGGTGAGCTGATGCTCGCGTCCCTGCAGCAGAGTCTTCCGGAGCAATGGCGGGAAACGCTTCAGTTTCTCACGTCCGGATTCACGTGGATCCTCGACTGGCAGGGCGTCCTGCGGGACTTCTTCCTGTCGAGCCCCACGGCAAGCATGGCCCTCGCCAAGTGGCTGTTCCTGGCGCTGCCGGCGGCGCTGCTGGTGGCGGCGGCGTGGTGCACCATGGCCTCGCTCTACACGCTGCCGTTCCGCTCGGGTCGCGGCGGCTTTCTCACATCCTTGCTCATGTCCTGGTGGGACGCGGGCCGCGTGATCTGGTTCTACTGGGCGGGCCTGATCCGCTTCGTGGTGGTGTTCCTCGGCTGGGTGTGGGGCCTGCTCAAGCTCGCGGGCTCGTTGCTGCTGCGCCTCATCAAGTTCGTGTTCACGCGGCCGTTCGCGCTGCTCGACTGGGCCACGCGGCAGTACTTCCAGCCGGGCGTGCCGTGGCTCGCCTTCCTCTTCATTCTGTTCTGGTCGGCGCTCGAGGCGACGATTTTCACGTTCACCTTGAAGCCCACCATCATGGAGCTGATGGCGGACATCACCGGGCACGAGATGTCCGGCCTGGGCGTCAGCCTCGTGTTGTGGCCGTTCCTCTTCGTGATCATCTCGGGCAGCTTTGCGGCCATCCAGGTGCTGAGCGAGGCGGTCAAGTCGAAGAACACGCCGCAGATCATCGGCATGGTGATCGCCGAGGCGGCGGTGATGTTCTTCGAGGTGGTGTTCCTGTACCGCGAGCTGATCGACGCCATCACGCCGTGGATCGCCAACCAGACGGGCATGCAGCTGGGGTTCTTCTCGACCCTGGCGCTGGCCTCCTTCGGCTGGGCGGGCGTGCGGGCGATGACCTGGTTCCTGTTCGGCCGCTTCGGGACACCTACGTTCCTGAGCATTCTCGCCCGCAACAGCATGCCGGGCGCCCAGGGCGCGACGGTGGGGACGGGCATCGAGCCGGAGTTCTGGCGCGGGCCGATCGCCGCGCTCAAGGCCGAGGCGGAGTGGTTCAAGAAGGAAGCGCGCGAAGTGTTCGAGCTGATGACGCTGCCGGTGCTGCAGGTGCTGGCGGCGGCCGTGAACTTCGCGGTGGTGGTGATCGTGGGTCATCCGACCTTCTCGCTGCCGTTCCGCTCGCTCGATCAGGTGCTGGCGACGACGCCGCTATTCGGCGCCAGGCACCCGGCTGCGGGAGCGGGCTCATGAACCGCCGCCGCGGTTGGCCGGCGGCGCTGGTGCTCGCCTTGCTGGCCGCCGGCTGTGGCGGCGGCGGGGGGGACCAGGCGAACGAAGTCGCGCCGTTCACGATGGTGATCGGCATCGACGCGAGCGGCTCGTTCCGCGACGCCCGCTTGTACGACGACGCCGTGGACTTCGGGGCCACGTACATCTACGCCCACTTGAACAGCCTGGGCGGCCTGCGCCCGCCGACGGCGCTGTTCGTGGGTTCGATCGGCGGGTCGCGGCCGGGCGAGCCCAAGTCGTTCCATCCGATCAACGATTTCCAGGGTCGCACCGTCGAGCAGATCGCGGCGGACCTGCGGACGTGGTTTCCGCCCAACGACCCCTACACCGATTTCAACGCGTTCTTCCAGCGCGTGGCGACCCTGGCCAAGGAGCGCGGCCTGATCCTCGCGCCCTTGAACGTCGTGGTGCTTTCCGACGGCGTGCCCGACGTCACGCCGGGCACGCGCCTGCCGGCGGGCACGAACCCGTACTCACGGATCGACCTGAGCCCGCTCGAGTTCCTGTCGCGCAGCGTGACCGTGCGCCTGTTGTACGCCAACCCCACGGTGGGCGACAACTGGAAGAAAATCATCGCGCGCCGCCGCGTGCGGCTGTGGACCCAGGAAGCGCAGGTCATGGCGGGCTGGCACCAGCAGTTCAAGCCGGGCGTGCCGCTGGCTGACCAGAAGGACTTGTGGAAGTGGGTGCAGGACAACGTGGACTTCCGGGTGCGCGTGGGGAAACTGTTCTAGCGGCGCGCCCCTGGATACACGAAGCCCCGGCTCGTCACGGCGAGCCGGGGCTTCTTTCTTTCCTTACTTACTTCAGATACCGCGCCAGGTACTGGTCTTCGGCGGTCAAAATGAGAAACGAGCTCTGTTGATTGTACGCCGCGCCGTGGTGGCCCGGCGGGTAGATCCGCAGATCGGCGTCCTTGCCGGCGTTGGTGAGCGCCGTCAACAGCTGCATCGTGTTCTGCGGATGCACGTTGTCGTCCAGCATCGAATGGATCAACAGCAGATGTCCCTGCAGCCGGTCGGCGTGCAGCACGGCCGAGCCCGCATCGTAGCCGTCCGGGTTCAGGCCCAGGAGGCTCATGTAGCGCTCGGTGTAGATCGAGTCGTACAGCCGCCAGTCGGTCACGGGTGAGTTGGCGATCCCCACACTGAACACGTCCGGATACATCAGGAGCGTGAACACGGTGCTGTAGCCGCCGTAGCTCGTGCCCATGATGGCGATGCGCTTGGGATCGACATACGGCTGCGTGCTGAGGTAGCGCGCCGCCTCGGCAAAGTCGTGGCTCTCCCATTTGCCGAGGTGCTTGTAGACGACCTTCATGAACGCGCTGCCGTAGTTGTTCGTGCCGCGGTTGTTCAGGCCCACGACGATGTAGCCCTGCTGCGCCAGCCACTGCGTCCAGCCGCTGCTCGCGAACTGGTCGTACACTTGCTGCGAGCCGGGCCCGCCGTAGATCGCGAAAATCACCGGATACTTCCTGGCCGGATCGAACGGCACCGGCTTCACCATCGAGCCGTCGAGCCGCACCGAGTCCGACGTGGTGAAGCTGAACAGCTCCACCGGCGCGTACGCGTGCGTCGCCAGCCACTGCGTCACGCGCGCGTTGTCCTCCAGCTTCTTCAACATCTTACCGCCCGTGGCCCACAGCTCCACCTGCCGCGGCTGGCGCGTCGCCGACCAGCGGTCGATGTAGAAGCGCGTGTCGGGCGACATATCGATGTTGTGGGTGCCCGCGGCCGTCGAGAGCTGCTGCGGACGGGTGCCGTCGAAACGGATCGCGTAGAGCTGGCGCTGCAGCGGCGAGGCGGCCGTCGACGTGTAGTAGATCGTCTGCGTCTTGGGATCGGTCCCCTCGATGCGCGTCACGCTCCAGCGCCCGCGCGTGACCTGGTTCACCAGCTTGCCGGAGTAGTCGTAGCGATAGACGTGCTGCCAGCCGTCGCGGTCGGAGATCCAGAAGAACTGCGTCAGCCCCGTGGGGAAGCTCATCAGGTCGTCCACGCCGGCGTAGAAGTCGTACACGTCGATCCAGGTGGCCGAGCTGTCCGTCATGACCAGCCGCTTGCCGCCCGTGGTCACGCTGAAGAAATACAACTTCATCACGTTCTGCGGGCGGTTGAGCGTGATCACGGCGAGTGTGTCGGGCCGGCTGGTCCAGTAGATCCGCGGCACGTAGTACTCGCCCGTCTCGCCCGGATCGAGCCAGACGCGCGTGCCGGAGCGCACGTCCACGACGCCGATCTTCACCGTGGGATTGGAATCGCCCGGCTGCGGAATACGAATCTGCGCCCAGTCGGGATGGTGGCCCGAGAAGTCGCTGAACTGCATCACCGGCTCGGCGCTCTCGTCCAGCCGCCAGTAGGCGATGTGGCGGCCGTCGGGCGACCAGTTCCACGCCTGCGCCTGGCCGAACTCTTCCTCGTACACCCAGTCGAAATGGCCGTTGTAGGCGGTGGGCGTCGCGTCCGACGTGAGCCGCGTTTCCTTCTTCTGACCCAGATCGTAGACGAACATGTCGCCGTCGCGCTCGTAGCCCATCAGCGCGCCGTCGGGCGACAGCTCGGCCGTGCGCGCGTTGTGCGCCGCCAGCGTGAGCGCCTTATCGGCCAGTGAGTAGATATAGAAGTCCGACGTGCCGGAGCGGCGGTACAGCTGTTTGAAGTGCGTGTCGAACACGAGGTGCTTCGAGTCGCGCGCCCACTGGAACGAGCGGTAGGAGAACGGCTCGGCCGTGTCGGGGAAGGTCAGGCCCTTCGCCTGAAAGAGCAGACTGTCCGTGCCGCTCGCCGGATCGAACACGCGGATCTGCTCACCGCCCTCCGCCTGCTGGATGTAGGAGTAGCGCCGGCCGCCGTCGATCCAGTTGACGTTGCGCGGGCCGTTGCCGCCCGCGAGCGCGCTGCCCGACTGCAAGGCTTCGCGCAGGTTGGCGAAACGCGTCTTCTCCTGGGCCTGGGCCGATCCGCCGAGCAGCAACATCGCCGTGGCGAGACCGCACGTGATACGCATCACACGCTGCATGCCTGATTCTCCGTGGAGGGATGGGCGGCGGCAAAGATGGCGCGGGCCGAGCCGGCGCGCGAGCGGCGGAGTTTCCCTTCTAAACGGCTTCGCTTCCAGCGGTTAGCGCGTCGCTGCCGCGATGCCGACCCCTGGCGTGTCACGACACTGGTTGCCGTGACGCTCCTCACGGGAATTCCGAGCGCATGTCTGTAGTATTGTCGCCGCGGCGAACCGGTCGCTCACTGGCGGGCGACCCTTACGCCGCTCTCACCGCTGCGCCCTAGATGGAGATGTGTTTGTGAAGGGGATTCGCCTCGTTCTCCCCGTGCTCCTCGTCTGCGCCCTGGGCCTGACGTTGAGCTGTGGGGACTCGGCGCCTACGAGCGTCGCCGTAGGTCCCAAGCCGCAAGCCGATCTGATCGGCGGCCTGCTCGGGGCCACGGGCCTCCTGAGCTGCTCCGATCTGCCGTACGCCTCGACGACGCAAGTCATCGGGCCGGAGGGCGGCACGATGTCGGCCGGACCGCACTCGTTCGTCATTCCGGCGGGTGCTCTGAGCCAGCCGACGACGATCACCATGATTCAGCCGACCGGTGATCACATCAACGCCGTGCAGTTCAAGCCGGCAGGCCTGCAATTCGCCAAGCCGGCGTACCTCACGATGAGCTACGCGAACTGCAGCCTGCTCGGGAAGATCCTGCCCAAGCACATCGCGTACGTCGACGACAACCTGAACATCCTGTATTACCTGTTGTCGCTCGACAACCTGTTCGCCAAGAAGGTGACGGGGCAGGTCAACCACTTCTCCGAGTACGCAATGGCGTGGTGAGGATCGGATGACGTTCGACTCTCCGTCCCTCCGCCCTCGCATGCCAGGGCCCGGCGCGGTGCGCCCCGCCGCGGACCTGTTGCATGAAGCGCGCGCCAGTGAGCGGGCGGGATGCATTCCCGAGGCGATCGAGCGATACGAGGCCGCAATCGCCGGTGCGGAGCGGACAGGAGAGCGAGCGATTTTGGCGGAGGCGCTGCGGCGCCTCGCCGTCGTGCGTCATCAATGCAACGAATCGCAGCTCGCGCGCGAGCTGTGCCAGCGCAGCGAGGCTGTGGCGACCGCGAGCGACAACGCGGTGCTCGCGGCCGAGGCGCTCAACACCCACGGCGCCATCGACGTGCAGACGGGGCTCCTGGACGAGGCACGGCGGCATTTTCTCCAGGCGCTGGAGCGCGGTGGCTCCAGCCGCCAGCTCCACGCCCGCGTCGAGCAGAACCTCGGCGTCGTCGCGAACATCCAGGGCGAGTTGGACGAAGCGCGCAACCGCTATGGCCGCTCCCTCGAGGCCTATCAGGACGCCAGTGACGAACACGGCTGCGCCATCGCCTATCACAACCTCGGCATGCTGAGCGCGGACCAGGGACTCCTGGACGAGGCGGATCAGCATTTCCAAAAGAGTCTGGCGATCGCGCAGCGCTCCGGCGACGTCCATCTGCAAGGCCTGTGTCTCGTAAATCACGCCGAAGTGCACGTCGCGCGGCAGCGCTACGACGAAGCGCAGCGCAACGCCGAAGCGGCGCTCGCGATCTTCGACCAGCTGGGCGCCAAGGCGGTGAAGGCCGAGGCGTACCGCGTCATCGGCATGGTGTACCGCGACACCGGGCGCCCCGCGCTGGCGGAGTCGCGCCTGCGCTCGGCGATCGAGCTGGCGTCCGGTGCGGAGGCGGTGCTGTCGCAGGCCGAAGCGACGCGCGAGTTGGCGATCCTGTATCAGGCGATGGGCCGCAACCAGGAAGCCCTGGGCTCCCTGAACACGGCGCACCGGCTGTTCCGCCGCCTCGACGCGCGCAAAGACCTGGTGCACGTCGGCGGCAAAGTCGCCGAGCTCGAGACGACGTATCGCGCGGTGGTGCGGGAGTGGGGCCAGTCGCTGGAATCGAGCGACAGCTACACGTTCGGTCACTGCGAGCGGGTGGCGCAGCACGCGGTCGCCGTGGCGCAGCAGCTGGGGCTCGACGACCAACAGCAGACCACGATCCAGCTGGGCGCCTACCTGCACGACGTGGGCAAGGTGCGCGTGCCGCACGAAATCCTCAACAAGCCGGGCCCGCTGACGCGCGAGGAGTTCGAGGTGATCCAGATGCATCCCATCTGGGGCATCGAGCTGCTGGCGAGCGTCGAGTTCCCCTGGGACCTGAAGCCGATCATCCGCTGGCACCACGAGAAGTACGACGGCTCGGGGTATCCCGACCGGCTCAAGGGCGAGGAGATCCCGCTCGCGGCGCAGATCGTGGGCATCGTGGACGTGTACGACGCGCTCACCACCACGCGGTCGTACCGGCCGGCGTTGAGCGCCGAGGCGGCCCTGCAGGAAATCACGCGCTGCCGCGCGGGCTGGTCGGAGCCGGTGTTCGCGGCGTTCCAGCGCTCGCTGGCGGAGCGGCCGGCCGCAACGGGACGAGTGGCGGCCTAGAGAAATCGCAGTTTCACGTCGCAACGCGCCTCCGCATTTCCATGCGGGGGCGCGAATGTTTATACGGTCTTGCCGACTCGCCAAACGGCGGACAACATAGCGGCGCCTGGAGGGTGTCCTGACCCAATCCTGACACTCCGTGAGGGAGGCACCGTGTCGCGACTCACCCGCTTGCTGCTCCTCGCAGCCCCGCTCTGTCTGCTCGCCGCGCCGCGCGCGCTCGCGCAGACACGCATCATCACCGGCCACGTCACCGGCGCCATGTCGAGCGCGGGCGTCGCCAACGCCACCGTCGTGCTGGTAGGCGGTGCGACCGTCGCCCATACCAACGATCGCGGTGAGTTCAGCATCGCCGCGCCCCCGGGCCCGGTCACGCTGAACATCGCCGCCATCGGCTACAAGCGGCAGCCGGTGATCGTGACGGCGGATCAGAGCACCGTCGATGTGAAACTCGAGGCCGACGTCTTCAACCTCGAGGCCGTGGTCATCACCGGCCAGGCCACGGGCGTCGAACAGAAGAACCTGGCCAACGCCGTCACCACGGTGGGCGCCGAGCAGCTGGGCCGCGCGCCGACGCAAACCCTGGAGAGCGCGCTGCAAGGGAAAGTTCCCGGCGCGCTGATCCAGATGAACTCCGGAGCGCCGGGCGGCGGCGGGCAGATCAACCTCCGCGGCGTCACGACGATCAACGCCGGCGTCGATCCGCTCATCGTGGTGGACGGCGTCGTGATCGCGAACGACGCGATCTCGAGCAACATGAACGCGATCACGGCCGCGTCGGGCGGCGGCAACGCGTCGAATCAAGACAACCCCGTCAACCGCATCGCCGACTTGAATCCGTCCGACATCGCGAACATCGAAATCTTGAAGGGCGCCTCGGCCGCGGCGATCTACGGATCGCAAGCGGCGAACGGCGTGATCATCATCACCACCCGCCGGGGCACGGCGGGCCGCCCGCGCTTCGCTGTCTCGCAGCGCTTCGGCACCGTCGACCGGCTGTCGAGCATGGGCGCGCGCCGCTTCGCCGACACGACCGAGGCGATCGCCGCGTTCGGACCGAACGCCCGCAACTTCTGCACGCTCCCCGGCGGCGCGTGCCCGTTCTTCGACAACGAAGCGGCGCTGTACGGCTTGCACCCGCTGTCCGCCACGACGCAGGCGAGCGTGACGGGCGGCAACGACCAGACCACGTACTTCATCTCCGGCCTGAGCGAACACGACGGCGGGATCGCGCCCAACACCGGGTACCAGAAGCAGTCGGTGCGCACCAACCTCGATCAGGTGCTGAGCAGCCATTTCAAGGTGGGCATCAATCTCAACGTGGTCCACAG
>DATLWA010000164.1:0-4638 GCA_035576905.1 Gemmatimonadales bacterium | reverse complement strand
CGAGCACCGCCGCAGCGTACGCCGTCAGCATCGGGACGCCCGTCACCTTGGCCGGAACGACCAGCAAAACGCCGCACCCGATCTCGATCACGCCGAGCGCGCGCCAGACGTTGGGCGACAGCCCGTGGAAGTGACCGGCGAGGGTTTCGACCTTAAAGATCTTGTACGCCCCGCCCGACAGAAAGAAGAAGGCGAGCACAATCTGGAGGATCCAGAGGACGATGTTCACCGTTTGCTCCTTGCTTTACGGTCGAGGTGGCGTTCCAGCGCATCGAGATGTTTGGACCAGAACCGGCGGAACGGCGCCAGCCAGGCGTCAACCTCCTGCAGTGGTTCCGGCTTCAAGCGATACAGCCGGCGCTGGGCGTCCACCGTGGATTCCACGAAGCCGGCGTCGCGCAGTACCCGCAGGTGCTTCGACACGGTCGGCTGCGGCATGCGCAGCCGCCGCTCGATCTCACCCACCGACTGCTGCGACGAGACCAGGAGCTCGAGAATGGCGCGGCGGTTGGGCTCCGCCAGGATGGCGAATGCGGATTCCATGCCCCTAGTGTACACTGCAGGGTATATGCGTGTCAAGGCATGTACAGGAGAGCAGATGCGGGCTCTGCGTTTCCTCCCGAAAGCAAGCGAGTCTGTCATCCTGAGCGAAGCGAAGGATCTCAAAGGCAGGTCCTTCGCTACGCGCGCGTTCCGCGCGCTTCGCTCAGGATGACAAGCGGGGCTCGCTCCTATAAAAGGAGAGTGGACAGGGAGGGCGCCGGAGGCGCGAAGGATCTGAGAAGATCCTCATCCGCGTTTCACGTTGGCTTCAACCCCAGGCTCGTCTTTTTAGCTCCCGACGTCCGACTCCTCGCGTTCCGGCGGGAGGGAGCCATGAGCAGACGCCTGCAGCAGGCAGCCATTATCGTCGCCGCCGTCTTCGCCGCCGCGCAACTCATTCGTCCCGACCGCGCGAACCCGCCCACGGATGCCGGCCGGACGATCCAGGCGCACCCGGGGACCGCGAGCGGACTGGTCGCCGTCCTGGATCGCGCGTGCCGCGATTGTCACACCAACGGCACCGTGTGGCCGTGGTACAGCCAAGTCGCGCCGCTCTCCTGGCTCATGGCGTACGCCGTGCGCCACGGGCGCCAGGCCGTCAACTTCTCCGAATGGGCCGCGTATCCGCCTGACCGCCAGCGCGCGCTGCTGGTCCTATCGTGCGAGGACGCGACCGCCGGCAAGATGCCCGGTGCCTACACCGTGCTGCGGCCCGACACGCGGCTCTCAGCCCAGGACGTCGCGACGATCTGCGCGGCGGCCCGTCAGACTAGAGATCCCAAATGACGAACGTGCACGACTTCCTGGCGCAGCGACGCATCGCGGTGGCGGGCGTGTCGCGTAACAACCGCCACCACCCCGCCGGCAATCTGATCTACCGCCGCCTGAAACAGACCGGGCACGAAGTGTTCGCAGTACATCCGCAGCTGCAGGACTTCGAGGGCGATCGCTGTTATCCCGACCTGCAATCCATCCCGGGCGGCGTCGACGGCGTGGTGATCATCACGCGACCGGACACCACGGCGCGACTCGTGCGCGACTGCAGCGCGGCCGGCGTGCGCCGCGTCTGGATGCACCGCTCCCTGGCGAAAGGCTCGAGTGTGTCGCCGGAGGCGGTGGAGTACTGCCGGCAGCACGACATCAGCGTGATCGCCGGCGGCTGCCCGATGATGTTCGGCGACGGCGTCGACTTCGGGCATATGTGCATGCGGTGGGTCCTAAAACTGAAGGGCGCGCTACCCGCATGATCGAGACGCGGTGGCGCCGCGTGGCCTGGATCGCCATCGTGGTCGCCGATGCGGGATGGCTCGTGTGGGGAGCGATGGCGGCGCTGGCGCCGGGCCATCTGCCCGGACCGCATTCCGCCTCGATCGTCGTCGACGGGTACGAGGGCTTCACCAATGAATCATGGTCGGCGCTCGTGGCCACGTCGCCGCACGCGGCCGGGTTCATCATGCTGCTCTTCCGGATGTTTGGCGCGATTGGCGTGACGTTCACGGGTCTTGCCATCGCAGTCGCCGTCACCGCCTTCCGCCGCGGAGAGCGGTGGGCATGGTGGTCCCTGTTGGTCGGCAACACGATCGCGTTCGGCGTACCCATGACCTACGACCGGATCGTGCACGCCGTCGGGCCGTTCGAACTGACCGAATACCTGGGCATCGCCGTGATCTACGCGGCGCTCGCGCTCACAGCCTCCGTCAACCTGCGGCGGGTTAGCCTTGCGCCGGAGAAAGCGTAGACGCCCTACAGCGGCAGCAACCCCTCCCGCAGCCCCCGGGTGACGGCTTCGGTCCGGGTGTGCGCGTCGAACTTGGCGAGCACCGACGCCACGTGATACTTGGCCGTGTGCGCCGAGATTCCCAGCGCCGCCGCGATCCCCTTGTTGCCTAACCCTTGCGCCATGAGGCGCAGCACCTCGGTCTCACGCTGCGTGAGCGCCGCGCCGGCCACCGCGTCCTGAGCGTTGTTCACCGGGCGGGTGGCGGCCGCGTCATCGAGGACGACGTCGGCCTCTTCCGCCGCGCCCACGAACACGATGTCGGGATCCTGGCGCAGCAGGTCGCGCAGCCGGCGCCGTTCGGCGGCGGCGGCCACCCCGAGGTAGATCCGCAGCTTCATGCCGCCCGGGCGCGCACCAGGGCTGCGACCGCTGTGATCGGCACCGCCAGCGCCAATCCACCGATGATCATCGTACTCATCCCCACGACTCGGCCCCCGGCATCGGCGATCGGTCCGCCCGAGTTGCCCGGGGCGAGGCGCAGATCGGCCTGCACCCACGGCAGGCGCCGCAGCCGCGCGGGAATCGGATAGCCGTCGGGGAGTGGACCCACAGCGTGAAGTATGCCAGAGCTCATCGCGAGACGCACGCCGAGCGGGTGGCCGATGGCGAACAACACCTCGCCGGGCCGTAATTCAGCCGGGTCGCGCAGCCGCACGGCAGGCAGGCCGAGTCGCGGCACGTCGAGCACCGCGATGTCGCGCTCCCGGTCGGCGAGCCGGACGAACGCTTCGCGGACGTCGCCGTTGGGCAACCGCACGTCCAGTCGGCGGGCGCGCACCACGTGGGCGTTGGTGACCACCACGTCAACGCCCCACGTGAGCCCCGATCCCACGCCCCCGCCCTGATGCACCTCGACGACGCAGTCCTTCACGGCGGCGGCCGCGGCCTCAGCGGGCGTGGTCATTTCGCGCGCCGCGGGCGTTCGCCGACCAGGAGATCCACGCGTTCCTGCTTCCCACCCCGCACCAGCTCCACCTTCAGCTTGCGCCCGACCACGTCGCCGCCCAGCAGATCGAGGACCTGGTCATGGTGCTCGGTGGCGTGGCCATCCAGGCTGACGAGCACGTCGCCCACCATGAGGCCCGCGCGCGCCGCGGGTCCGTCCGGCTCCACGGAGAGGATGACGAGACCGCCCTCCACCGGCTGCATGGCGGCGCCGAGCCAACCGCGCGCCACGTAGCCCTTGGTGAGCAGCTGGGTGATGACGCGTTCGACGGTGCTGACCGGAATGGTCGTGGCCAGCGGGCGGCTGAACCCGCCGGAGTTGATGCCGAGGATCGTGGCATCGGCGGCGACGAGCGGCCCGCCGCCCAGGCCGGGGTAGATGGTGAGATCGGATTGGATCCAGAGATCGATGTCGCCCCCCTTCCAGGAGCGCCATTTGCCGCCGGTGGCGCTGACCGCGCCGAAAGCGGCTCGCGGGCCGCTGTCCCCGGTGCGGCCGAGGGCGAGGACGACGTGCCCCGGGCGGAGCGCCGCCGGGTCGCCGAGGGCCGCGACCGGCAGCTGGCCGGTCGGGATGCCGAGCACGGCGAGGTCAGTGCCCGAGTCGCGGCCCTTGAGCTGCGCCGGGATGCGGCGCCCATCGGGCAGCGTGACGGTGATATTCTCGTCGCGTTGGATGGTGGCCGCGGTGGTCACGATCACGCCATCGCGCCAATGGACGCCGGTGGACGGCAGCCGCGGGCGGGCGTGAACGGAGACGACCGACTTGGCGCCGCGCGCGACGGCGTCGGCGAGCTGGTCGGAGAAATCCGAGAGTGTTGTAGTCATGACGAACGCTAGAAACGTGGCGCGGGAAGTGGTATCGGTAGATCGGGTAGGGCTTTGGATTATCTTGGTCGCAGCGCATCTACTTCGGGAGGCTGCAATGGCCGTGCTGACTCAGCGAGAACGCGCGCTGCAGGTCGTGCTGGTGGTGGTCGGTCTGGGAACGGTCGTCGCCAATGTCGCTGCCCTGGTGAGCTATTTCCGGGCCGGGCTGAGCCCGACTGGCGGGACGGCCGCGCCGATGTTCTGGACGATCTTGGCGGTGCTCGGCGTTTTCCTGGTGCTCGCGGCGCGCAACCCCGCCGCGTATCGCACCTTGATCGCGTACGCCGTCTGGTCCAGTTTCGCGCATACGGCGCTCATGGTGGTGATGGCGATGCAGCTCCCCACCAAACGCGGCGACCTGCTGGCCGGCGCGGCCGTGACCGGCGTGGGAGCCGTGCTGCTGTTCGTGTTGGCCCCGCGGAAGGAGACGGCCGTGGCATCGTAGGGGCGCAGCATGATTGTAGAGGCGCAGCATGATTGTAGGGGCGCAGCATGATTGT
>DATLWA010000163.1:0-7161 GCA_035576905.1 Gemmatimonadales bacterium | reverse complement strand
GCTTCGCGGAGCGCGCCGGAGGTGTCAAGGCGGTGTAACTTTTCCGTTCGTGCCCCCGACGCCACACCTCCTCACCGACCTCCGCACGCGCGCCGCGTACGCCGAAGGCGCAGGTGTCTACCGCATCGTGCCGCAAGCCGTAGTGCTGCCGCGCGACGCCGCCGAGCTGGCGCGCGTGCTGCGCTGGGCGGCCGATACGGGCACGCCCCTGGTGCCGCGCGGATCGGGGAGCGGCATGCCGGGCGGCAACCTGGGGCGCGGCGTGATCGTAGACTGCTCCCCGGGATTCGGCGGCGTCCAGATCGATGCGGCGCGCCGCGTGGCGCGCGCCGGCGCCGCGGCCACCTGGGCGCAGGTGACCGACGCGGCCCGCCCGTACGGCCTGCGGCTCCCGCCCGATCCGTCCTCCGGCGCCTTCGCCACCAGCGGCGGCATGGTCATGACCAACGCCGCCGGACCGCGCTCCGTGCGCTACGGCAGCGTGCGGCGCTGGGTGGAGGCGATCGAGATCGTCGGAGTGGACGGGGAGGTCCGCAGAATCCAACGGGGAGCACGGAGCACGGAGCAGTTCGTCCTCAGCGCGGACCAGCGCCAGCTGATCGACACCAAGTTCCCCAAGACCCGAAAGAACTCGAGCGGCTACGCGCTCGACGAGTACGCGCGCTCGGGCGACGAGCTCGACCTCCTGATCGGCTCCGAGGGCACGCTCGCCTGCGTCACCGCGGTCGACTGGCGGCTCGACCCCATCCCGCCCGACCAGGCAGGTGTGGCGCTGGGGTTCCGCGATCTCGCGGCGCTGGGGGAAGCGGTGCCCTACCTTCTGGCGCTCAACCCGTCCGCGGTGGAGCTGCTCGACCGCACGCTCCTTTCCTTTGTAGAGGATGCGGGCGGGGTGCTGACCCCCGGCCTCGCCTGCCTGCTGCTGGTGGAGTTCGAGCGCGAGACGTCCGCCGCGGCGCGCGGGGCGGTGGGCGACGCCGTGCGCGGCCTGCGCCACCTCACGGCCCACGTGGAGACCGCCGTGGACCGCGCCGGGCTGGAGCGCCTGTGGGCGGTGCGCCGGCTCGCCTCGCCCGCGCTCGCCCGCCTGCCCGAGACGCAGCGGTCCTTACAAGTCGTGGAAGACGGCTGCGTGCCGATCGAGCGGCTCGCCGAGTACGTCGCGGCGCTGCGCGCGGCCGCGGCCCGCCACGACATCGCGGTCGCGATTTTCGGGCATGCGGGCGACGGCCACGTGCACGTCAACGCCCTGCCCGACACCACGCGCTCCGGCTGGACCGAGGGCCTGCGGGCCTTGTACGACGACGTCACCACCCTGCTGGTGCGGCTGGGCGGCACGCCGTCGGGCGAGCACGGCGACGGCCGGCTGCGCGCCGGCGTGTTGCAGCGTTTCTTCGGGCCGGAGCTCGTCGCGCTCTTCGGGGCGCTCAAGCGCCGCTACGACCCGCAGTCGATCCTGAATCCCGGTGTTATACTTCCCGCGGCCGACTGGCAGCCGCTCGCCGACTTGAAGGTGGGAGCTGCCGCCGCCGCGATTCCCGACGACATCGCCCTCCGGCTGCGGGACGTGGAGCGTTCCGGCGGCTGGGCCGTCCCGAAACCCGAGCTCGCCCGGTAATGGAAATCTTCCGCGCGCCCCGCGTCACCCTCATCGCCCGGCCCCAGTTCCTGGAGCCGGCCCATCTCGCGGTCACCTGGCGCGGCGACGCGACCGACGGCGAGAAGCTCGCCGAGTACGCCGGGCGCATCTGCTACATGAGCCAGCACAATCCCGTCAACCGCACCACGGCCGAGTATCTCGAGAACATCAAGAAGCAGGGCCACGGCTCGGTGTTGGAGCACGCCGTCTACGTCCTGTTGATCGAGGGCATCTCGCGCTCCTGCTCGCACGAGCTGGTGCGGCACCGCGCGGGCTTCGGCTACTCGCAGCTGTCGCAGCGCTACGTGGACGAGTCGCACGCCGCATTCGTGATGCCGCCCGCGATGGTGGGCGACCCCGCGCTCGAGTCGCAGTGGCAGACGCAGATGACCGACGCGCAGGCGGCGTACGTGCACGCGGTCGACGACCTGATGAAGAAGTACGAGTGGGTGGCCGACAAGGTGCACCGTCGCAAGATGGCGCGCGAAGCGGCGCGCAGCGTGCTGCCGAACGCCACCGAAGTGAAGATCGTCGTGTCGGGCAACGCGCGCGCGTGGCGGACGATGCTCGAGCTGCGCACGTCGGAGGGCGCGGAGCTGGAGATCCGTCGCCTCGCGATCGGCGTGTTGCGCGTGCTGCAGCAGGAAGCGCACGCGTTGTTTTCGGATTTCGAGATCTACGTCGCGGAAGACAAACAGGAATCGGCGCGGGTCATCTACCACAAAGTCTGACGTCGACGAAAAAAAACGAATTCGCATTTCCCTATTGCGCATTCTCTCCGATTCTCATATTCTCCTAGTCGACAACGCATTGCTGCTGCTCGGACCGCCCGATGGAGCGGCCTTTTTTGTAGGAGGTTACCCGAGACCACATGCGCATCGGTCTCGCGTACAACGAAAAACCCGCTCCCCGACCCGTCGCGTCCGACGAGCCACCCAGTAGCAGCGACGCGTACGCCGAATGGGACGAGCCTTCCACCATCACCGCGGTGGAGCAAGCCCTCGGTCTCTTCGGACGCGTCGTCCGACTCGAAGCCGACGCGCTCTTTCCCCAAAAACTCGCCCTCGCCCGTCCCGACCTCGTCTTCAACATGGCGGAAGGGCTGCACGGCCCCAACCGCGAAGCCCACGTCCCCGCCATCTGCGAATTTCTGAACGTCCCCTACACCGGCAGCGATCCGCTCACGCTCGCGATCGCGCTGCACAAGGGACGCACCAAAGAAATTCTGCGGCAGCGCGGCGTGCCCACGGCGCCCTTCGTCCTGGTCGAACGCCCGGCGGATCTGGAGCGCGTGGTGCTGCCGTTCCCGCTGTTCGTGAAGCCGGCCTTCGAGGGGTCTGGTAAAGGCATATTTGTCAACAACTTATGTGACTCGCCCGAGCGGCTGCAGGAGCGCGTCCTCTTCCTTTTAGAGAGCTACGCCCAGCCCGTCCTGGTGGAGACCTACCTGCCCGGCGACGAGTTCACCGTGGCGATCCTCGGCAACGGGACCCAGGCGCGCTGTTTGCCGGTCGTGGGTTTCGATTTCTCCGCGCTGCCGGCGGGCACGGTGCCCGTCTACGGCTACGAAGCGAAGTGGATCTGGGACACCGCCGAGCATCCCATCGAGATCTTCCAGTGCCCCGCCCGGGTCGAGCCGTCGCTCGGCCGGCTGATCGAGCAGACCGCGCTCGACGCCTACCACGCCATCGGGTGCCGCGACTGGTGCCGCGTCGACGTGCGGCTCGACCGCTTCGGCGTGCCCAACGTGGTCGAGCTCAATCCGCTGCCGGGCATCATCCCCGACCCGCGGATGAACTCCTGCTTCCCCAAGGCCGCGCGCGTGGCGGGCTTCGGCTACGACGAGCTGATCCAGGAGGTCGTGCGCCTCGCGTGGCGCCGCCTCACCGGCCGCTCGCTCGACCTGGCGCTGGAGGCCACCGGGTGAGAATCGTCATCCTGTACGACCCGGGGGCGGAGGATTGGACGCCCGAGGACATCGCCGGCGTCATGACGGCGGTGGACGAGGTGGGCCGCATCTTCGCCGCGCTGGGGCACGAGGTGAAGAAGTATCCCGTGCGCCATGACCTGCGCTGGTTCGCCGCCAGCCGCCGCGCGGACCTCGCCTTCAACCTCTGCGAGGGCGTACACGGCGTCTCGGCCTGGGAAGAGCACGTCGTGGCGGCGCTCGAGTTCGCCGGCATCCCGGTGACCGGGTGCGGCGTGTGGACCATCGCCGCCGCGCGCCGCAAGGCGGTGTGCAACGCGATCCTCGCGCAGGCGGGGCTCCCGGTGCCGCGCTGGCTCGTGGTTCAGGGGCGCGTGCCCGACGACTTCCCGCTCCCCGCCATCGTCAAGCCCGCCGCCGAGGACGCAAGCGCCGGTCTCGACCACGGCTCGGTGGTGACCGACCGCAAGGCGTTGCGCGCCCGCATCGCCGCGATGACGGAGCAATTCGAGGACGTGCTGGTACAGGAATACATCGCCGGCCGCGAGTTCAACGTCGGCTTCGTCGGCGACCGGGTGTTGCCGGTCTCGGAGATCGACTTCTCGCACTGGCCGGAGGATCGGCTGCCGATCCTCACCTATGCCGCGAAGTGGAACACCGGCTCGGCGGACGACCGCGGCAGCGTGCCCGTCTGTCCCGCGCAGATCCCCCAGAAGCTCGCCGAGCGGCTGGTGCGGACGGCCGAGGCAGCGTGGCGGACGATGCAGGGCAAGGGTTACGGCCGGGTGGACCTGCGCGTGGACGCGCAGGGCCGGCCGTGGATCCTGGACGTGAATCCCAACCCCGATCTCAACGACGACGCCGGTCTCTCGCGCATGGCGCGGGCGGCGGGGTGGGACTACGCGGAGCTGGTGCGCCGCATCGCGGAAGTGGCGCTCCGCGAAGCCCAGGGCGCCAAGGCCGCCCGTGAGCTACTCGCTGCGCCCCGTCGGGCGCGCCCAACGCGCGCGACTTGAGGCGCTGACCCGGGCGACCGGCCTCTTTCATGAAGAGGAGGTCGCGACCGCGGTCGAGCTGCTGGACGAGGCGCTGGCGGGGGACGAGGACTACCGCTTCCTCGGCGCGTACGACGGCACGACGCTGGTGGGGTGGGCGTGCTGGGGACCGACGCCGGGGACGCGCGGGACTTACGACCTCTATTGGATCGCGGTGGATCCGGAGCAGCAGGGAGCGGGCATCGGCACGCAGTTGTTGGAGGCGGTGGAGGCGGAGCTGACGGCTGATGGCTGCCGGCTCATTGTCGTCGAAACGTCCTCGCGCGCGGCGTACGAGCCGACGCGCCGCTTTTACGAACGACGCGGCTACACCAGGGCCGCCACCCTCCCGGGCTATTACGCGCCCGGTGACGACCTGGTGATCTATCTCAAGGAACTGGCGGATGGAGACCTGGCAGGAACTACTCCGTAAACGCAGTCTCACGTCGCTGGAGCAGCTCGCCGCGCGGTTCGGGCCGGAGCATTTCCCCGAAATCGCGAAGCTGCAGCAGGCGGCGGAGAACTTCGAGTTCCGGATCTCGCCGGCGATGGTGGACCTGATCCAGGCCCCCGACGACCCGATTTGGCGCCAATACGTGCCCACGGTCCAGGAGCTCGAGGTGCACGACGGCATGGTGGACTCGCTCGCTGAAGACGAGCACTCGCCCGTGCCGAACATCACGCACCGCTATCCCGACCGCGCGCTGTTCCTGGTCTCGCCGGTGTGCGCGACGTATTGCCGCTTCTGCACGCGCCGCCGCAAGGTGGGCGACCCCGAGAAGATTCCGATGTCGCAGCTCGAGTCGGCGTTCCAGTACCTCGAGCAGCACACCGAGATCCGCGACGTGATCATGTCGGGCGGCGACCCGCTGCTCTTGTCCGACCGGCGCATCGAAGAGCTGTGCAAGCGCCTGCGCGCCATCAAGCACATCGAGGTGATCCGCATCGGCAGCCGCATTCCCTGCCACCTGCCCGAGCGCATCACGCCCGAGCTGTGCGCGATCCTCAAGAAGTACCACCCGCTCTACATCAACACGCACTTCAACCACCCCGACGAGCTGACGCCCGCCGCGGTGACGGCGCTGGGCATGCTGGCCGACGCCGGCATCCCGCTGGGCTGCCAGACGGTCTTATTGAAGGGCGTGAACGACGACACCGCGGTGATGAAGAAGCTGATGCAGAAGCTGCTCGCCGCGCGCGTGCGGCCGTACTACATCTACATGTGCGACCAGGTGGCGGGCGCGGAGCACTTCCGCACGACGGTCGAGAAGGGCCTCGAGCTCATCAAGGCGCTGCGCGGCTGGACCTCCGGCCTGGCGGTGCCGCACTTCGTGATCGACGCCCCCGGAGGCGGCGGCAAGATCCCGCTGCTGCCGGAGTATGTCGAGTCGATCAACGATGAAGAGGTGGTGCTGCGCAACTACGCCGGCCAGCGCTTCACGTACAAGCAGCCACAAGCCGAAGTGCCGGTGGAGTTCGAGCCGGTGTTGATGGGGTAGCGCGCCCTCCTCCATGTTCCGCCCCACGGCGCGGGTGCGCAGCAATCCGCTGTTTCGGACCCTCGCGCGGCTCAGCCGGCAGTACCTGAAGTGGTACGGAAACGGGAGTTACAAGCCCGAGCGTAACGGCGAGCGCTGGCTGCTCGAGCGGCTCGCCGGCGCGGACCTCCGCACGATCCTCGACGTCGGCGCGAACGTGGGCACCTGGTCCACGCTCGCGGCCCGCGTCTTCCCCGCCGCCACGATCTTCGCCTTCGAAATCGTCCCCGCCACGTTCGAGCGGCTGCGCGCGCAGACGGCGGCGGCCCCGCAGATCCGGCCGGTGAGCCGCGGCCTCGCGGATCACACCGGCCAGCTCCGCATCCGCTACCACCCGTCGGCCAGCACGCACGCCACGTTCACGGCGTATCCCCACGCCTGGACAGGCGAAACGCTGGCGTGTGAGGTCACCACGGGCGACGCCTTTCTCGCGCAGGAGAGCCTCGCCGCCGTGGACTTTCTCAAGCTGGACGTCGAGGGCGCCGAACACCTGGTGCTGCAGGGGTTCGGGCAGGTACTGGCGGGGCGCCGCGTCCGCTTCGTGCAGTTCGAATACGGGCGCGTGAACGCGTTGACGGGCTTCTTGCTGAAGGACTTCTACGAGCTGTTCGCCGCGCACGGCTACGTCGTCGGGAAGATCTATCCCGACTACGTAGACGTGCGGCCGTACGAATTGGGGGACGAAGACTTCCTGGGCCCGAACTACCTCGCGTGCCGCCGCGAGGAGCCGGCGTTACCGCTCCTGCAGGGCGTCAGGGCAGCTGCCACACCTCCACCCGATTCTGGGTGAAGATCGGCACCAGCACGCGATGCCGCTTGCGATCGAGGCCGATGTCGGCCGGGCTCGGCACGCCGGTAATCACCTTCACTTCGTGACCTGACTCGTACATCGAGACGGTCGAGTCCGTCCAGCTCGATACGTACAGCATACCGTCCGCCACCTCCACGCCGTCGAAGCCGCCGGGCCCCGTGGCGATCACCGCCGGCGCCGCATCGCCCGGCTTCCAGCCGAACACGTACGGG
>DATLWA010000162.1:0-2176 GCA_035576905.1 Gemmatimonadales bacterium | reverse complement strand
CGTAGCGCAGCACGTCGAGCGCCAACTCCGCGGTGCGCGCGGCGAGCGCGGCGTCGGCCGCGGCCTGGGCGTGCTCGCGCGTGATCTGGAGAATCATCCAGCGGATCAAGGGCAGCGCCGGCGGCGACACGGACAGCGTCTCGTACCCCAAGCCCACCAGCAGGAACGCCGACAGCGGATCGGACGCCATCTCGCCGCACACACTGGCGGGTTTCTGCTTCGCCTTGGCCGCGTTGGCGACGAGCTTCAGCAGGCGCAGGACGGCGGGATCGTGCGGCGTGAAGCGGTCGGCGAGCCGCGCGTTGCCGCGATCCACCACCAGCGTGTACTGCGTGAGGTCGTTGCTCCCCACGCTGAGGAAGTCGCTCACCTCGGCGAGGCGGTCGGCCATCACGGCGGCGGCGGGCGTCTCCACCATCACGCCGATCGGCACGGTGCTCGCCGCTTCCACGCCCACCTGCTTGAGCCGCTCGGCCTCGTCCGCCACCAGCTCGCGCGTGCGGTCGACCTCGTCGAGCCGCGTCACGAGCGGGATCATCAGGTGAATGTCGGCATGCGCCGCCGCCCGCAGAATCGCGCGGATTTGCGCGCGGAACATCTCGGGCTCGTCGAGGCAGACGCGGATCGCGCGCCAGCCGAGGAACGGGTTGGCCTCCACGCCCGTGCGGAACGGCGCCGGGAACTTGTCGCCGCCCAGATCGAACGTGCGGATCACCACCGGGTGCCCCTTGAACGCCTTGCCGACCTTGGTGAAATAGGCGGCCTGCTCGTTCTCGGTCGGCAGCTGCGCGTGGCCCGTCACCAGAAACTCCGTGCGCAACAACCCGACACCCTCAGCCCCGTTGGCGTGCGCGGTGGCGATCTCCTCGGGCACGTCGACGTTGCCGCGCAGCGCCACCCGGACCTGATCGCGCGTCACGGCCGGCTCGTGCACGGTCTTGCCGAGCTGCGTCTGGAGCGTCTGGCGGCGGTCGCGCTCGGCGTCGGCCTCGGCGATCTCCGCCGGGGTCGGGTCGAGCAGCACGGTGCCGCGCGCGCCGTCGAGCACGATCATGGTGCCCGGCCGGATCCGCTCCAACGCCCCGCTCAACCCCATCACCGCCGGAATGCCCATCGAGTGCGCCAGGATCGCCGCGTGCGACGTGCGCGTGCCTTCTTCACTCACCAGCCCCACCACGCGCTCGCGATCGATCTGCACCGTGAGCCCGGGCGCCAGCTCCCGCGCCACCACGATCGAGGGGCGTTGAATGGCCTCGAGACCGTCCTCCACACCCTGATGCAGCAGGTGGCCGAGGACGCGCAGCACGACGTTGTTGAGATCGGGCAGGCGCTCGCGCAGCCGCGGGCTGGGATGCGCCGCCCATTCGTCCCGCACCTCCAGCGCCCGGTACTCGAACGCCTTTTCGGCCGTAAGGTGGTTCTCCTTGATCAGCTCCTCCACGGCCCCGATGAAGGTGCGGTCTTCGAGCATGAGCATCTGTGCGTCGAAGATGCGGGCGGCGTCGACGCCGGCGCGGCTCTCCGCCCGCGCCTTGATGTCCCCGATGTGCCGCTTCACGTCGCGCACGGCCGCGCGCAGACGGCGGATCTCCTTCTCCACCTTGGCGCGCGGCACGGTGGCGTGCGGCACCTCGGGCAGCGCCCACTGCAGCACCACCGCCGGGCCGACCGCAATGCCCGGCGAGACGCCGATGCCCCGCAACAGGCGATCCGTCACGCTTCTTCCTCGTTCCCGGTCAGATGCATTTCGTGGAAGCCGTCCGCGACCAGCGCCAGCAGCGCCGTCATCGCGGCCTCGGCGTCGTCGCCGTCGGTGCGCAAGCCCAGGCTCGACCCGCACTCCGCGGCCAGCGCCATCATGCCGAGAATGCTCTTGCCGTTCACCGTGACGCCGTCCTTACTCACCTGCACCTCGCACTTGAACCGCCCGGCGGTCTTCACGAATTCCGCCGCGGGCCGCGCGTGCATGCCGAGCGGGTTCACGATCTTGGCCTGGCGCTCGATCACCGCCATGCCGTCCCCGCGATCAGCGCCAGCACCACGAGCGCCAGGCCGTACCGTAGCCCGGTGAGCGTGCCACGCCCCACGCGCCAGTACAGCAACGCGAAGCCGGTGGCGCCCGCGGCGCCGAGCGCGATGCGCGCCCAGCCTGGAAACGCGCCGGCGACGTATTCCG
>DATLWA010000161.1:0-7413 GCA_035576905.1 Gemmatimonadales bacterium | reverse complement strand
CCATGGAAGTGCAGGTCGGCCCGTTCGAGCGGCGCCTGCTGCTGCCCGTGCCGGTGAACCCCGACACGATGCACGCCGCCTACGACCTCGGCTTCCTCGAGGTGCGGCTCCAGAAGATCCCCCGCCCGTCGGGCCAGCACTCGGTGAAGGTCGAGTAGCGTGGAGCGCCTTCCCGTCCTGCCGCTGGGCCGCATCGTGGTCTATCCCCACGTCGTGCTGCCGCTCACGCTCAACGAGCCCGCGGCGGTGGCCCTGGTGGACGAGATCGTGCAGGGCAACAAGCGGCTGCTCTTGGGCGTCTTGAAGCCCACCGGCGGCAAGGAGCCGGCCGAAGGCGCGATGGTCGATTCGCCACCCGAGCTGCTCTACACGGTCGGCACCCACGCCACGATCGTCCGCATGGGCAAACTGGTGGACGGCTCGGTGCGCGTGATCGTGCAGGGCGTGGAGCGGGCGCGCATCAGCGACGTGAAGATGAACGGCAGCTGGCTCGACGCCGACTGCGAGCCGCTGGCCTCGATCATCGGCGACCCGCTGCGCACCGAGGCGCTGCGTCACGCGGTGCAGGCGCAGTTCTCGCGCGTCGTGGACATCGCGCCCTACCTGGGCGACGAGCTGCACGAAGTGCTGCAGGGCATCACCGATCCCGGCAAGCTCGCCGATTTCGTCGCCGCCAATTTGGACCTGGCGCTGCCCGCCAAGGCCGAGCTGCTGTCGCTCGCCGACGTCACCGCGCGGCTCGAGCGCCTGGCCGAGTTCCTGGCGCAGGAGCTGGAGGGGCTCGAAGTCGGCCAGCAGATCCAGGAGAAGGTCAAGTCGCGGCTCGACGACCAGCAGCGCGAGTACGTGCTGCGCGAACAGCTCAGCGTCATCCGCCAGGAGCTGGGCGAAGAAGGCGGCGAAGACGAAGAGTTGGACGAGCTGGCGCGACGGCTGGAGGACGCCGGCATCTCACCCGAGGCGCGCAAAGTCGCCGACCGCGAGCTGAAGCGGCTGCGACGCATGCCGGCGCAGGCGGCCGAGTATCAGGTCGCGCGCACCTACCTCGAGGTGATCGCGTCGCTGCCGTGGAGCCGCACGTCCTCCGACCGGCTCGACCTGAAAATGGCCCGCGAGATTCTCGACCGCGACCACTACGATCTCAAGCCCGTCAAAGAGCGCATCCTGCAGCACCTCGCCGTCCGCACGCTCAATCCCAACGCCAAGGGCTCGATCCTCTGCTTCGTGGGCCCGCCCGGTGTGGGCAAGACGTCGCTGGGGCAGAGCATCGCCGAGGCGCTGGGACGGAAATTCATCCGCGTGTCGCTCGGCGGCGTGCGCGACGAGGCCGAAATCCGCGGCCACCGCCGCACCTACGTCGGCGCCATTCCCGGCCGCATCCTGCACGCGCTCGAGAAATCCGAGACGCGCACGCCGGTGATCATGCTCGACGAAGTGGACAAGATGGGCTCGGACTTCCGCGGCGATCCCACCGCCGCGCTGCTCGAGGTGCTCGACCCGGCGCAGAACGCCACGTTCGTCGATCATTATCTCGAAGTGGCGTTCGATCTGTCGGGCGCGATGTTCATCGCCACCGCCAACTCGCTGGCGCCGATTCCCGAGCCGCTGCTCGACCGCATGGAAGTGCTGGTGCTGCCGGGCTACACGCCGGGCGAGAAGCTGGCGATCGCGCAGCGCTACCTGCTGCCGCGCCAGCTCAAGGAGACCGGGCTCGCCGCCGAGCGTGCCACCGTGAGCGACGACGCGCTGCAGCGGCTGATCGGCGAGTACACGCGCGAAGCGGGCGTGCGCAATCTGGAGCGCGAGATCGGCGGCGCGCTGCGCAAGGCGGCGCTGGAAGTGGTGGAAAGCCACTCCGGGCCGGTCGCGATCACCGCCCAGAATCTCGAGCATTACGCGGGGCCGCCGCACGTGCTGCCCGAGCAGGCCGAGCGCGCGCCCGAAGTGGGCGTCGCCACGGGGCTTGCGTGGACGCCGTCCGGCGGCGACATCCTGTTCGTCGAGGCGATCCAGATGCCCGGCAGCGGCCGCGTGACGCTCACCGGCCAGCTGGGCGACGTGATGAAGGAATCGGCGCAGGCCGCGTGGAGCTTGCTGCGCGCGCGCGCCAACGCGCTGGGCATTCCGGCCGACGCCTTCACCCGCAGCGACGTGCACGTGCACGTGCCCGCGGGCGCCGTGCCCAAGGACGGGCCGTCGGCGGGCATCACCATCGCCACGGCGCTGGCGTCGCTCTTGTGCCGCCGCCCGTCGCGCCACGACGTGGCGATGACCGGCGAATTGACCTTGCGGGGCCGCGTGCTGCCGATCGGCGGGCTCAAGGAAAAGCTCACCGCGGCGGCGCGGGCCGGCCTCAAGACCGTGATCGTGCCGGCCAAGAACGCCAGCGACCTGGTCGAAGTCCCCGAAGAGGTGACGACGTTGATCGACATCAAGCAGGTGGAGACCATCGACCAGGTGCTGGAGCTGGCGCTGCTGCCGGCGATGCCGGCCGCCGCGACGCCCGTGCCGGCGCGACCGCGCGGCCGCGCGGCGACGAGGGCCCGGGCGTGAACGAAGAGCTCACGCTCGAGACCGCGCTCGAAGCCGTCCGCCTGCGCGACGGCCGCTACCACGAGCGCGCCTACCTCTTCGTGCTGGCCGCGCTCGAGTACGCGCAGGGCCGCCTGCCCGCGCGGCGCCATCTGTCGGGCCCGGAGCTGGCGTGGGCCTGCCGCGACTTCGCGCTGGAGCAATTCGGCCTGCTCGCCCGCACGGTGCTCGACTACTGGGGCATCCGCGCCACGGACGACCTGGGGCGGATCGTGTTTCTGCTGATCGAAGTCCGCCTGCTGGCGCAGCAGCAGACCGACAAAATCGAGGACTTCGATCGGGTGTATGACTTTGCGGAGGTGTTCCGAGCCGGATATCGCTGGGCCGGGCTCGACCGCACGCAGTAGCCACGCGCGGGGAAACACGCGCGCGGACGACGGGGGGTGCCGCATGGAAGAGTTCCGCTGGCCCGACTGCATGAAGTGCAACAAAGGACATCTGATCCCGCTATCCGATTACGGCCGCGACGGCGCGCCGATCACCTATAAGGCCTGGGTCTGCACCAATCCCGACTGCGGGTTCAATCTGCGCATCGACAACGGCGAGATCTCCTTCGGCCGCGCCATCGGCCAGAGCGCCAAGTAGACTTGCGCGCCGTGCGCGCCCCCGCGGTCAGCGGGCGGTTCTATCCCGGCACGGCCGCTGAGCTCGCCAAGACCATCCGCGGGCTCCTCGACGCCGCGGAGCCCCATGCGCCGGCGGCGCCGCTCAAGGCCGCCATCGCGCCGCACGCCGGCTACGTGTATTCAGGCCTCACCGCCGCGCACGTCTTCCGCCGCGCGATCATTCCCACGAGCGTCGTCATCCTCGCGCCCAATCACACCGGGGCGTCGCACGCGCCGGGCGGCGCGTCGCTGTGGGAGAGCGGCGCGTGGGCCACACCGCTGGGCGAGGTGTCCGTGGACGAACGTCTCGCCGCGCAGATCACCGCCGCCTGCGATCTCGTCGCCCCCGACCACTCGGCGCACGTGAGTGAACACGCCGTCGAAGTATTGGTGCCGTTCATCCAAACCTTGAACCCCGACGCGCGCATCGTGCCCATCGTGCTGTCGTGGGACGATTGGGATCGCTCAGCGCGGCTGGGCGAAGCGCTGGCGGACGTGGTGCGCCGCAGTACGGAGCCCGTGCTGCTGCTCGCGTCGAGCGACTTGAATCACTATGAGCCCGCGTCGGTGGGCGAGATCAAGGACGCGCATGTGCTGCAGTGCGTCCAGGCGCTCGACGGCCAGGAAGTGCTGGCGCGCTGCCGCCGCGAGCGCATCTCGATGTGCGGCCGCGCGCCGGTCGCGACCATTTGCGCGGCGGCGCGCGCCTTGGGCGCCACCAAAGCGGAGCTCGTGGACTATCGCCATTCGGGCTCGGTGACGGGCGATGAGTCGTCGGTGGTGGGCTACGGCGGTCTGGTGATCCCGTGAATCTCGTTCCGGTGCTCTCGGCGGCCGAAGCGGCGGCGTGGGACGCCACGGCGCGTACGCAGTATCGCGTGCCGAGCCGCGTCCTGATGGAAGCGGCGGGGCGGGCGGTGGCGCAGGTGCTCGTCGCCGAATATCCCGACGTGATAAGCCGTGGCGCGCTGATCGTCGCCGGGGCGGGGAACAACGGCGGCGACGGCTGGGTCACGGCGCGCGCGCTGCACGCGACCGGCATCCCTGTGTGGGTGGCGGCCGTCGATCCCAAGACCGACGACGCGATCGACAACCGCGCGCTCGCGCGGGTCGCGGGCGTGCACGAGCTGGGGCGCGAAGAACCCTGGCCTGCGGCCGCCGTCGTCGTGGACTCACTGCTCGGCACGGGCGCCGCCGGGCCCGCGCGCGGCGACGTGCTGGCACTGGCGCAGCGCATCGCCGAGTACGGCGCGCCGGTCGTGGCTGTGGACGGACCCACGGGGCTCGATCTGTCGAGCGGCGAGGCGCACGGGCCGGTGCGCGCCGACCTCACGGTCACATTCGGCGGCGCGCGCCGCGGGCACCTGTTGGCCCGCGAAGTCTGCGGGCGGATCATCGTCGCGGACATCGGCTTCCCGCCGCCCGATCCCGCCTGGGCGTTGCTTGTCACGGACGACTGGGCCAAGGACCGCCTGCCCAAGCTGCAGCCCACGATGCACAAGGGCGATCGCGGCCGCGTGACCGTGGTGGGTGGCGCGCCGGGCATGACGGGCGCGGCGCTGCACGCGGCGCGCGGCGCCTTGGCCGCCGGCGCGGGGCTGGTCAAGCTCGTCGCGTCCGCAGAGACCATCGAGGCCGCGCGCGCCAGTTTGCCCGACGTGCTGACTGTCGTCTCGGCGTTGGGACCGGCGCTCGAGCCCGAAGTCGCCGAAGCACTGGAGTGGGCCGACGCGCTGGTCGTGGGTCCGGGGCTGGGCCGCGAGCCCGCGCGGGCGCATTTCCTGGCCGCCGCGATGCAGCGCCGGGGTATTCCGACGGTCGTCGATGCGGACGCCCTGACTCTGTGGAACGGTCTCGCCGAGCGGCCGCTGGTGTTCACGCCGCACCTGGGGGAGTTTCGTGCCCTGGTGGGCGATCACTTGGCCGACGAGGCCGCGAACGACCGCTGGGCGGCCGCGGCCAAGGCCGCGCAGAAAGTGCGCGGCGCGGTGCTGCTCAAGGGCGTGCCGACGGTGATCGCCGACGTGCGCGGGCCCGTACGGGTGGTGGCCGCCGGAAATCCCGGACTCGCGACGGGCGGCTCGGGCGACTTGTTGGCGGGATTCATCGGGGCGTTTCTGGCGCGCGGCACGGTGCCGGTCGAGGCCGCGGCATTGGGCGCGCACGCGCTGGGTCGCGCCGCGGAGCTCGGCGCCAAGCAATGGACGGCGCGCAGCCTGCGGCCGGCGGACGTGCTGGCGGCGTTGCCGGAGGTCTGGCGAGCCTGGGCTGACGTGAAGCCGCACGTGCCCCCGGTGGTGGCGGTGGTGGAGGCGGTGGAGGTCGCGTGAAAAAAGCGATCGTGCTCGCGGCCTTGCTCGTGGTGCAGTCTTCGCGCTGGCGTCCCGAAGAACGCGCGCTGGTCTCCGACTTCTCCGTCGTCACCGCTGTCGCCGCGTCGCCGTTCACACTGTACGCCGCGACGACGCACGGCCTGTTGATCTACGATCGCCGCACCCAGCATTGGGCGTTGCCCGTGACGACGTTGGATGGCTATCCATCAGATAGGGTGCGCGCGGCGCTGGCCGATCCCGTGGACGACGCCGTCTGGCTCGGCACCACGTCGGGCTGGGCGCGCTACGATGCCAACATCCGGCGCTGGGATTCCGGAATCGTGCCCGGCGGCGTGATCGACTTCATGGCCGACGCGCGCGATCCGGCGAGCGGCATCTTCGTGAAGAGTCTCGACGGCTGGAGTTTTCTGCCGCGCGGCGGTCTGATCCCCGAACCCGGCCATCCGCTGCCGCCCGCCGCACGCCAGGTCGGCCCGCTGTCGGCCGATCAAGCCATGGCCCGGGCACCGATCGCGGAAGCGATGCGCGCGCTGATTCTCACCGACCCGCGGTTGCGGACGTATCACTACACCAGCGCCGCGCTCTCACCCGACAAGACGGATCTGTATTTCGGCACCGACGGCTTCGGCGTGGTGCGCGTCGATCCCATCACGGGTCAGTGGACCAATCTCGAGATCGGTCTGTTGGCACCGCGCGCCGGCGCCATCGCCGCGGGGAAGGGCGGTGTGTTCGTCGCGACCAACACCGGCGTGGGCACGCGCCGCGGCGTGACGTGGCTGGCGGAGGACCTGTCGCAATCGCGCCGGCTCGAAGGCGGCGTCACGCCGGGCATGGATTTCTTCCAGAGCCGCAAGATGCTCGTCACGAGCGACGCCGTGTGGCTCGCGACGGATCAAGGCCTCTGGAAAGTCGATCCCAACGGCGGACGAGGCCGGCATTTCAATGCGATGGACGGCCTGCCGTCGGACAACATCTTGGCACTCGCTCCCGCGCCCGACGGCGTCTGGGTCGGCACCGACCGCGGGCTCGCCGTGATCACCGAGGACAACAAAGTCGTGCGCATGGGCACCTTTGCGAACCCCGTGCTTTCCCTTCTGGCTATACGCGAAACGCTGTGGGTCGGCTCGACTGTGGGCCTCGGCGTCCTGCCGCCCGGTGAGAGCGAGCCCGGCGTGCCGCCCGAGCTGCAAAGCCAGCCGTCGCTCAAGACCGCCATCGTGGCGCTCGCCCGCGTGCGCGACACGATCGTGCTCGCCACGAGCGACCATCTCGCCTGGCGCAACCCGGCGAGCGGACAATGGACCGTCGTGTCGGGCCGCGGCGATCTCGGCCAGATCACCGCGATGACGGGCGCCGACGACGGCGTGTGGATCGCCGGCAGCTCCGGTGTGGCGTTCTGGGATCCGGCGCGCGGCCACTTCCAGGTGCTGCACGTGCCCTACGATGTCCCCGCCGCGGCGCGCGACCTGGCGCTCGACCCCACCTATCTCTGGATCGCCACCGATTCAGGCGTGGTGCGGTTCGATCGGGACGCGGCGCGCCGATGAAGTCCCTGCGCCTCGGGGCCGGGCCCGAGTTTGACCGCATCCGCGCGATTATCGAGCGGCTGGGCCCCGAGGCCTCGGGGATCGGTGACGACTGCGCCATCATCCCCATCGGCGGCACGCATCTCCTCGCGAGCATCGACGGCAGCGTGGAAGGCGTGCATTTCCGCACGGACTGGCTCACCGCGGAAGAGATCGGTTACCGCGCCACGGCCGCGGCGCTGTCCGATCTGGCGGCGGACGGCGCGGACCCCTTGGGCGTGCTGGTGAGTCTGGGATTACCGGACGCGGGCGGCGCAGAGCAGGGAGCCGACATCATGGCCGGGGTCGGCGCGGCGT
>DATLWA010000160.1:0-8515 GCA_035576905.1 Gemmatimonadales bacterium | reverse complement strand
CCGTGCATCGCGGGCGGCGCGTACCTGCCGGCGCTGTCGGACGTGATCTTCATGGTGGACGGCACGTCGTTCATGGGTCTGGGCGGTCCCAACCTCGTGAAGGGCGCCACGGGCCAGACGGTGGACGCCGAATCGCTGGGCGGCGCCAAGACGCACACGGCGGTGAGCGCCGTCGCCCATTACCGCGCCAAGGACGACGCCGAATGCCTCAACCGCATCCGCGAATACATCGCGCGGCTGCCGCACGACGACGCGCGGCCTGCCGCCGACGCGCGCCCGCCCAAGCGCAAAGCGACCGACCTGTACGAGCTGCTGCCCGCCGACCATCGCATGAGCTACGACGTCCGCCAGGTCCTGGAGTGTATCCTGGACGGCGGGGCGTTCGATGAGTTCCAGCCAGAAGTAGCGCCCGAGCTGATCTGCGGGCACGGCACCATCGCCGGGCGGCCGGTGGCGCTGATCGCCAACTCCCGCGGCGTGATCAAAGGCAAACCGGGCGTCCCCCCGAAGATCGGCGGCATCATCTACACGGAGAGCGCCGAGAAGGTCGCCTACTTCATCGAGAACGCCGATCGCGAGCGGCTGCCGCTGTTGTTCGTGCAGGACGTGTCAGGCTTCATGGTCGGCACCGAGGCCGAACACTCCGGGATCATTCGCGCCGGGGCGCGCTTTGTCGAGGCGATGGCCACGGCCACCGTGCCCAAGCTCGTCCTCACGATGAACCACGCGTCGGGCGCCGGCTACTACGCGATGGCGGGGCAGGGCTTCGACCCCGACTTCATTCTGTCCTGGCCGACGGGGCGCATGGGTGTGATGGAGGGGGAATCCGCCGTGCAGGCCGTGTACGGCAACGACGCCACCAAGAAGGAGAACGCTGCCGCGGTGGACGCGATGCGCGCCGACTACGAGCAGCAGCTCGACGCCCGTTTTGCGGCCGCGCGCGGCTTCGTGGACGCGATCGTCACACCCGAGGAGACGCGCGACACGCTCGCGTTCCTGCTCGACGCCACCCACTCCTATTCCGGCCCGCACCTCGGGGCCTTCGTCTTCCCGGATCCGCAATGCCCGTAATGCGTCCCTCGCTCCTGGTGTTCTTCGCGGCCGCCTGCGCCGGGTCGGCCACGACACGTACCACGCCACGGCCCGCGCCCGTCGCGGCCCAGCCCGCGGCCCAAAGCGTGACGGGCCAGCCCGCCGATGCCACCGCGATGCACAAGGAGCCGCTGGTGCCGCCGCCCGTCGCGTTGCTGGCGGGGCTGATGCCGCTCCACGGCACGGGCGTCGATCAGTTTCGGATGAATCATCCGACCTACGACGGCCGCGGCGTGTTGATCGCCATCCTCGACACCGGCATCGATCCCGGCGTGGACGGGTTGATCCTCACGAGCGACGGCAAGCCCAAGATCCTCGACCTGCGCGACTTCTCGGGCGAAGGCGCGGTGGCGCTCCAGCCCATCACGCCCACGGGCGACACGGTGAAGGTCGGCGGGCGTGTGCTCACGGGCGCCGGCCGCATCGGCCGGTTCGTGGCGGCGGGCGCCACCTGGTACGGCGGCGTGTTGCGCGAGCTGCCGCTCGGCAAGGCGCCGGCGGCGGACCTCAACGGCGACGGCAATAACACCGATCAATTCCCAGTCGTCGTCGTCAAAGCGACCGACGGCTGGGTGGCGTTCCTCGACTCGAACCTCAACGGCTCCTACGAGGACGAACAGCCGCTGCACGACTATCGCCAGGGCCGCGAGACCATCGCGCTGGGCACCAAGCCCGTCACGCTCGCCGCCAACTTCGAGGACTTGGACGGTACGCCGTCGCTCGATTTCTACTTCGACACGGGCGCCCATGGCACCCACGTCGCGGGGATCGCGGCCGGGCGCAACCTGTTCAACGTGCAGGGATTCGATGGCGTGGCGCCGGGGGCGCAGCTCATCGGCCTGAAGATCGCCAACGCGGCGCGCGGCGGCGTGAGCGTGAACGGCAGCATGCTGCGCGCCATGGAGTACGCGGCACGGTTCGCCCGCGCGCGCAATCTGCCGCTGCTCCTCAACATGAGCTTCGGCGTCGGTAACGAGCACGAAGGCCGCGCCACGATCGACTCGATCGTCAATTCCTTCCTGCTGGCGCATCCGGCCTCCGTGTTCGCCATCAGCGCCGGCAACGACGGTCCGGGGCTCTCCACCATGGGCTTCCCCGGGTCGGCCGATCTCGCGTTCGCCGTCGGCGCCACCTATCCCGGCGCGTTCGCCCGGCCGGCGCAGCCTGGTGTGCCGCCCGCTCCCGACGTGCTCGGCTGGTGGAGCGCGCGCGGCGGCGAGCTGGTGAAGCCCGACATCGTGGCGCCGGGCGTGGCGTTTTCGTCGGTCCCGAAATGGAATACCGGCGATGAAGTGAAGGGCGGCACGTCGATGGCCGCGCCGCACGCCATCGGACTTGTGGCGTGTCTCTTGTCCGCGATGCTGCAGGAAGGCCGCCCGGTGGTGGGCGCGGACCTCGAGCAGGCGCTGCGCGCATCGGCGGCGCCGTTCCGCGGGGCCACGCTGCTCGACGAGGGCGCGGGCGTGCCGCGGCTCGAGACCGCCTACCGCTGGCTCGTGGCCGAGCACCAGGGCTCGCGTTACGTGGTGCGCGCGCCCGAGGGAGCGTCCGCCGTGTTCCGGCGCGATGGTCTCGCCGGCCCCGGCGATACGCTGCACGTGTTCGGGGTCGCCCACGCGGGCGGCCTGCGCGCCGCGCAGTTCGTGCTGCATGCCAACGCGCCCTGGCTCGACGCGCCCGACACCGTCCTGGCGGATGCGCGGGTCACGCAGATACCGGTGAAGTGGCGTCTGGACAGCCTGCGCGCACCGGGCGCCCACGTCGGCACGGTGACCGCCTGGAATCCCACCGATTCGCTCGCCGGGCCGTTGTTCGCGCTCGTGAGCACGGTGGTAGTGCCGTTCGACCTCAGCGCGGCGCCGTTCGCCGACCCGCACCGCACGATCTCCGCCGCGCAGGTGCAGCGCTATTTCCTGCGCGTGCCTACGGCGGGCGCCACGCTGCAGGCCACCGTGACGCTGCCCGATTCCGGCGTCCAACACGCCACCGCGCAGCTGTTCGAGCCCAACGGCCAGCCGTTCCGCGACACCGCCGAGCGCTCACTCGGCGGCGACGACGGCGAGGGTACGGTGCGGTACGCGGTCCGTGCCGAAGACGCCGTCGCCGGCGTGTACGAGCTCGACGTGTACGCACCGCCGCTCGCTGCCGCCACGGTCGATGTGCGCGCCGAGCTCGCGGCGGTGACGTTGACGCCGGTCGCGGCAGGGCTCGAGGTCGGCGATCCGGGGCACAGCTCCGAGACCGTGGCCGTGACGGCCCGCGCGCTCGGCGCCGGCCGCGACATCGCGGTTGCGGGACGGGGCCTGCCGCCCGAGAGCCTTACGGTGCGCGTGCCCGCCTGGGCCGACCGCATGGTGGTGGACGTGCAGGTCGCACCCGACTTGTGGGACGAGCTGACCGACGACGCCGTGACCGTGTTCGATTCCGCGGGGCAGCAGCTGAACAACGCGCCGCTCAACTACGCGATCGGGCGCCAGGACTTCAAACTCCCGGCGGGGCTGGGCGGACGGCCCGTGATTATCGAGCTGTATCCGGCGTTTGCGCGCGTGGACGCCGCCCATCCGTGGCAAGCGCAGGTGCGCGTGCGCTTTCTCGCCGTGCAACCCGCGGCCATCGGGGGGAATCAGTCGCTGGTGGTGGTGGCGGGCGGCCGCTCGGTCGCCGCCGTGCCCCAGACGCAGGCGTTCCCGTTGCCGCCCGGCTTCGCGCCGTTCGTCGAGATCACCGCGCGGCCCGCCTCGGGCGGGACCGCCGCGGTGCGGCGCGCCCTCGTGACCGCGGGGAAGTGAGCATGGCACGCGCGCCGGTCCGCATCGCCGCGGGCCAGGGATTCTGGGGCGACTGGCTCGAGGCGCCCTACCGCCAGGCCGTGGGCGGACCGATCGACTATCTGATGATGGACTACCTCGCCGAAGTGACGATGTCCATCCTGCAGAAGCAGAAATCGCGCGACCCGGCGCTGGGCTACGCCAAGGACTTCGTGCCGCTGATGGAGCGGCTGCTGCCCGAGATGGCGAAACGGCGCTTCAAGGTGACCGCCAACGCCGGTGGCGTGAATCCGCGCGCCTGCGCGCAGGCGGTGGCCGACGCCGCGCGGCGCGCCGGCCTCGCCGGCAAACTGAAGATCGGCGTCGTCACGGGCGACGATCTGCTCGCGCGCCTCGACGGCCTGATCGCCCGCGGCCACGCCCTCGCGAACCTCGACACCGGCGCGCCCCTCAAGAGCGTGCGCGACAAGATCCTCTCGGCCAACGCCTACCTCGGCGCCTGGCCGGTGGTGGATGCGCTGCGCCAGGGCGCCGACATCGTGATCACGGGGCGCGTCACGGACACGGGGCTCACCTTGGGCCCCATGATCCACGAATTCGGCTGGGCGGCCGACGCCTGGGATCAGCTGGCGGCAGGCACCGTGGCGGGCCATACGATCGAATGCGGCGCCCAATCGTCCGGCGGCAATTCCCTGGTGGACTGGCAGCGCGTGCCCGACCTCGCCAACGTCGGCTATCCGATCGTGGAAGCCAACCCCGATGGCACGTTCGCGATCACCAAGCATCTGGGGACGGGCGGGCGCATCACGGTGCCCGGCGTGACGGAGCAGCTCGTCTACGAAATGGGCGACCCGCGCGCCTACATCACGCCGGACTGTGTCGCCGATTTCACGACCATCCAGCTCGAGCAGGCCGGCAAGGACCGCGTGCGGTTCTCCGGGATCCGCGGCCGGCCCGCGACCGACAAGCTCAAGGTCTCACTCGCCTATTTCTACGGGTACAAGGCGGTGGGGACGCTGGTGTACGCCTGGCCCGACGCGTATCGCAAAGCGCAGGCGGCGGACCGCGTGTTGCGCCAGCGGCTGGCGGACCTGGGATTGCGCTTCGAAGCGATCCTCACGGAGTTCGTGGGTGTCGATGCGACGCACGGCCCGCTGGCGCTGGCGGCCGGGGCGGGGGACGACGCCCCCGAAGTGCAGCTGCGCATCGGCGTGCGCTCGACCGACAAGGGCGCCGTCGAGCGGTTCACGCGCGAGATCGCGCCGCTGATTCTCAACGGACCGCCGTCGGTCACCGGGTTCGCCGGGGGCCGGCCCAAACCCGAGGAGATCGTGGCGTATTGGCCCGCGCTGATCGACAAGAAGGAGGTGCAGCCGTGCGTCGAGCTGGTCGCAGTGTGAAGGCGCGCGGCCGCCGAGTGCAGCTGGTCACCCTCGCCCACGCCCGCTCGGGCGACAAGGGCGACACGGCCAACGTGGGTCTGATCGCGCTCCGGCCCAAGGATTACCCCCTGCTCGTGAAGCAGGTGACGGCGGCCCGCGTGGCGCGTCATTTTAAGGGGATGATTCGCGGGCCCGTGGAGCGCTTCGAGCTACCCAACCTGCATGCGCTGAACTTCCTGCTGCACGGCGCGCTGGATGGGGGCGGCACGATTTCGCTCAAGACGGACGCGCAAGGCAAAGTGTTCTCCACGGCGCTGCTGCGGATGGAGATCGAGGTGAAGCGATGAGTGATCGCGTCACGGCGACGCTGGCGGGTGGCGTGCTCACCGCCACCCTGAACCGGCCCGACAAGAAGAACGCCATTGATGCGTCGATGATCGACGACTTGCTCGCGATGCTCGAGCGCGCCGATCTCGACGCGCAGGTTCGCGTGGTGGCGCTGCGCGGCGCCGGCAGCGACTTCTGCGCCGGCATGGATCTGAACGAGCTGCTGGCGTCGGCCGATCAGACGGTGGAGGAGAATCGCCGCGCCGCGCTGCACTTCGGCAGCGTGTTCGTGCGGATGCGGCGGCTGCCCAAGCCCATCGTAGCGCTGGTGCAGGGCCGCGCGCTGGCGGGCGGCTGCGGCCTCGCCACCGCGTGCGACATCGTGCTCGCCACGGAATCGGCGCAGTTCGGCTATCCGGAAGTGCAGCGCGGCTTCGTGCCCGCGCTGGTCATGAACTTGCTGCAGCGGGCGGTGGGCGAGAAGGTGGCGTTCGACCTCGCGGCCACGGGCCGCCTGCTCACGGCCACCGAGGCGGCCGCGGTCGGGCTCATTTCGCGGGTGTATGAGGATTCGGACTTCGAGGAGCAGGCGGCCGAGGTGCTGCGCGAGCTGGCCGCCGCGAGCGGCTCCGCGCTGGCGTTCACCAAGCAGCAGTTCTACGCGCTCGACGGCGTGACCTTCGAGGACGGCATCCGGCTCTCGGCAGACGTCAACGCGGTGAGCCGCACCACGCCGGACTTCCGGGCCGCGCTGCAGGCCTTCCTGAAGAAGTGACCGGGCCCGCCGGAAGACGCCCGCCGGGCGATCCCCACAAGCTGCAACGGCCGGATCTCGCCGCCCAAATGGTGGCGGACATCCTCAAGCAGAAGATCGCCGACGTCAAGGAGACCAAGGCGGCCGTCCAGGCGGCGCGCCCCCGCCGCCGCAACTGGAAGCGCTGGCTGGTGGTGCTCATTCCCGCCTTCAGCACCCTCACCGCATGGAACGTCTTGCGGGCCGGCGCGGAACCGCAGGTGTTCACGCCCGACGAGCTTTCGGCGTCCCTGCGGTTCAAAGTCTATATCGCCGCGCAGGGGATCCGCGCCTTCCGCGACTCAGCCGGCACGCTGCCCGCCTCGCTGCAGCAGATCCGCATGGCCGATCTCGGCCTCGCCTACGTCCGCTCTGACACGACGTACGTCATCGTCGGCTCGGCAGGCGCGGCGCACGTCACATACCGCTCGGGCGAGGACCTCAAGCCGTACGGCGGCGCCGCGCACACGCTGGCACGGAGACCCTCGTGAACCGCCGCGGCATGACCCTGATCGAGCTGCTCGTCGTGCTGCTGATCGTCGGCGTGCTGGCGAACATCGCGCTGCCGGCGATGACCATCATGGTCCGCAAAGCCGACGCGACGCACGTGATCGGGGACTTCAAGGCGGTGCGCGTGGCCGTGTTCGACTATTACGCCACCACGTCCGCGTATCCGGCGTCTACCGATTGGGGACAGGTGCCCGCGGCGCTCAAGAACGAGCTGCCGCAGGGCTTCACCTTCGAGTACAAGGGCGTGCAATACCGCTGGCAACGCTACACGCTGCCGGACGGCATGCCGTCCGATCCGACGCAAACCGTCCTGCTCGGCCTCGACGTGGAGACGAGCGACACCTACCTGCTGCAGACCATCAAGAATCTCTACAAGGGCCCGCTGGCGTTCGGCACGCCCACCAGTGTGACGCTGGTTATCGAGTAGCGGCCCCGCTAAGTTGCGACCATGAGCCAACTCAACGTACCCATGTATGACCCGCGCCTCGTGCAACCAATGCGCGAGGAGCTGACCCGCATCGGCTTCACCGAGCTGCGCACGGTCGCCGAGGTGGATGCCGCCCTGCAGGACGTGAAAGGCACGGCGCTGGTGGTGGTGAACTCGGTGTGTGGTTGCGCCGCCCGCAACGCGCGCCCCGCGGCGACCACCGCATTGCAGCACGCCAAGCGCCCGGCCCAGCTGTTCACCGTTTTCGCCGGGCAGGACACGGACGCCACGGCCCGCGCGCGCGGCTATATGACGGGCTTTGCGCCGTCGTCGCCGTCGATCGCGCTGTTCAAGGACGGCGAGCTCGTCTACATGCTGGAGCGGCGCAACATCGAAGGCCGCGCGGCCGCCGACATCGCCCGCGATCTCACGACCGCGTTCGACCAGCATTGCGCCTGACCGCAAGGATCCCCGCCCATGGATGAGAACGCCAAGAAGCTGATCGTCGTGGGGGACCGCGTGTTGGTGACGCCCGAGGCGGGGGAGGAGCGCACCAGCGTCGGGCTCTACCTGCCGCCGACCGCCATCGAGAGCCGGCAGGTACAGGGCGGGCGCATCGTGGCGACCGGCCCCGGCACGCCGATGGCCGAGCCCACGAGCATGGATGAGGAGCCGTGGAAGATGCACAGCCCCGACGTGCGCTATCTGCCGATGCAGGCGCAGGCGGGCGACTATGCGCTGTTCTTCCGCAAGGCGGCGGTCGAGCTGACGTTCGAGGAGAAGACCTACCTCGTTGTCCCGCAGGCGGCGATTCTCGTCCTGGTGCGCGGCCGCCCCGGACCCGAGTAGAAAAGCCCCGCTCCGCGTTGTTTCGGCCCCGGTCCCACGACCGGGGCTTGTTGTTTTGGGGCATGGCGCCGTTTACGGGCGGACTCGCGCAGGCGCGAGCGGTCTTGGTCGAGCGGTTCGGTCTGCCGAGTTTCCGGGTCGCCCAGCTCAACGTCATCGGCCCGCTGCTCGCGGGGCGCGACGTGCTCGCCGTGCTGCCGACGGGGGCGGGGAAGTCGCTGTGTTATCAGGTGCCGGCGCTGCTCGCGGCCGGACTCACCGTGGTCGTGTCGCCCCTGGTGTCGCTGATGCAGGATCAGGTGACCGCGCTGCGGCGGCGCGGCCTGCCCGCCGCATACCTGAACTCGACGCTGTCGGTGGAGCAGCG
>DATLWA010000159.1:0-3823 GCA_035576905.1 Gemmatimonadales bacterium | reverse complement strand
GCACGTTCCTCCGTTGCCGCAACTCCTCGAGGTTCACCCACCCTTCCCGCTTGCCCGTTCCCTCTTCCCCGCTCTTCTCGATGGCCTGCTCGACAATACGCCGCGCTTCTTTCGCCGTAGACTCCGTGACCGTGGCGCGGGCCTGGGCCAGCGCAGCCTCCACGGTCTTCCGCGCCTCGAGCAGGTAAGCCCGCGCCCGTTCCCGCGCGGCGGTGTCGAGCGTTTTCTCTTCGGTGCGCAGTGCCTGCTCCCGCTCCTGCAGCGCCGCGGCCAGCGTCTCCAGCTCCGCCGTCCGCACCTGCAGCTCGTCGCCGCGTGTCGTCACGTCGCGCTCGCGCACCGCCAGCTCGCGGTCGCGCTCTTCGAGCTTGGCAAGGAGCGCGTCGAGGCTGCGCTCCACGTCGGGCACGTCGCGCTCCGCTTCGGCGAGGACCGCCGCGGCGATCCCCAGCCGCCGCGCGATGGCGATGCCGTACGAGCGTCCCGGCATGCCCTTGAGCAGGCGATAGGTCGGCCGCAGCGTCTCGGCATCGAACTGCAGCGACGCGTTGACGATGCCCACGGTCTCGGCCGCGAGCCGCTTGAGGGCGCCGAGATGCGTGGTGGCGAGCGTCACCACGCGCTGGCGCGTCAGCGCCCGCAGCGCCGCGCCCGCGAGTGCCGCGCCTTCGGTGGGATCGGTGCCGCCGCCGATTTCATCCAGCAGCACGAGCGAGCCGGGGCCCGCCGTCTCGAGGATCTCCTTGAGGGCGGCGGCGTGAGCCGAGAACGTCGAGAGATTCGCGGCGATGGATTGGTGATCGCCGATGTCGGCGAACACCTGCGTGAAGACCGGCAGCCGCGACTCGGGGCCCAGCGGCGCAATGACACCGCTCTGCGCCAGCATGCAGATCAACCCCACGGCCTTGATCAGGACGGTCTTGCCGCCGGTGTTGGGGCCGGAGATGAGGACGGTCCATTCGTCGCCAGCCAAGGACAAATCGAACGGTACGACGACATCGTTGCCCTCGAGCAACGGATGCCGTCCATTCCGAATCACCAGCGGCCCTTCCCCGATCACCGGCGCGAAGCCGTTGACGAGCACCGCGTAGCGCGCCCGCGCGCACAGATCGTCGAACGCGATGCACATCTCCCACGCGCCCGCGACCGTGGCGGCGTGCGGCCGCAACAATTCGGTCAGCTCGCGCAACACGCGCAGCACTTCGCGCTGTTCCTCGGCCTCGGCCGAGCGCAGCGCGTTGCCCAGCTCGATCACCTCGGGCGGCTCGACAAAGACGGTCGCGCGCGTGGCGGACTCGTCGTGCACGATGCCGCCGATTTTGGAGCGCGCGGTACTGCGCACGGGGATGACGTAGCGCCCGCCGCGGACGGTCACCGCGGCGTCGCCCGAGCGCTCCATGGGATCGAGCGCGCTGAGAATCGTCTCGAGTCGCGCGACGAGCCGCTGGCGCGCCGCGCGCGTGGCCTTGCGCGCCTGGGCCAGCTCGCGCGACGCGCCGTCGAGCAACTCGCCCTCGGGATCGAGCGAGGCTCGCAGTCGCGGCTCGATGTCTTTCGGCACGGGCGCGGCGCGGAGCACCGCGGTCCGCGGCGCCGCGGCAACGAGCCGGCCCAGCTCCGCCCCGACTAATCGTGCTGCCGCGAGAGCGAGCTGGAGGGCTACGAGCTGCGGGCCCTCGAGCACGCTGCCGGGCACGGCGAGCAGCTCGAGCGTGGCACCGATGTCGGGCACGGCCTCGGCGCGAACCGCGTCGTCGGAGAGAATCAGCGCGGCGAGCTCGGCGACCTGCGCCAACGCGGCGCGAATGCTGTCGGGATCGGTGCCCGGAGTGCGGGCGCGCACCCGGGCGGCGCCCAGCGGGCACACGGCGTGGGCCGCGACCCGGTCGAGAGCGGCAGGAAACTCGAGCGTCTCCAGTGCGTGGGGGCTCAATCCTGCCCCGAGGCTCATACGGGTGACGCCAGCTCCTCGCGGACGATCTGGTTGATCACTTTGCCGTCGGCGCGTCCCTTGAACTGCGGCATGACTTTGCCCATCACCTGGCCCAGATCCTTGGCGCCGCCGGCGATCGCGGCCCGCACGGCGGCCCGGATCTCGGCGTCCGCCGGGGCCGCCGGCAGCCACTCCTCGAGCATTTTGGCCTCGGCCAGCTCCTTATCGGCCAGCTCCTGGCGCGCGGCCTTGGTGAACGCCTCGGCGGCTTCGCGGCGGCGCTTCACGGCGCGGCGAATGACCTCGATCGTCTCGTCGTCCGAGGGAGTGTGCTGCAGCTCGAATTCGCGGTTCTTCAGTTCGGCGAGGGTGGTGGAGAGGAGCAGCGTGCGCGGCTGATCGCGGCGTTTGCGGGCCTCCGTCATCGCGGCCTGGAGCCGCTCCGGCAAGCTCGCCACGGTCACGCGTACCGCGGCGGTCGCCGGTTTTTACGACGCGCGGCGCTCATCTTGCGCTTCCTTCTTTCACTGGGCTTTTCATAGTGACGATGCTTGCGCAGGTCCGACAGAATTCCCGCCTTTTCGCACTTCTTCTTGAAGCGCCTGAGTGCCCGCTCGAAGCTCTCGTCATCGTGAATGACGATTTCCGACATTGCCTGCACCCCTCCTGGTGCCAGACGATGGCTTATGTTAGCCGCGCCAAAAATCACCCGCAAGTGCGTCAGCCCGGCGGCCACTTCATCACCCGCCCGCCCAGCACGTGCAGATGCAAATGGAACACCGTCTGCCCGCCGTCGGGGTTCGTGTTCATCACCATGCGATAGCCGCGCTCGACGATCCCCAGCTCGCGCGCGAGGTCGCGCGCGAACCCGAGCATCCTGCCCAGCAGATCATCCTTGGCGTCATTGAGTGAGCCGACGTGATACGTCGGAATGACGAGCACGTGCGTCGGCGCCTGCGGGCTGATGTCCCTGAAGGCGACGAACTTGTCGGTCTTCTTGACGATCTCCGCCGGGATCTCGCCCGCCGCGATCTTGCAGAACAGACAGTCGCTCACGCCTCTCTCCCGAACGCCGCGCGGATCTGCTCCCAGATGCGTTTACCCGCGCCCTCGACCGGCGGCTTGCCCTCGACCTTGGCGAGCTGCTCGAACAACTTCGCCTGCTCCGCCGTCAATTTCGCCGGGGTCCACACGAGCACCCGCACGTGCAGGTCGCCGTGCCCGCTCTCGCCGAGACGCGGCAGGCCCTTGCCGCGCAGCCGGTACAGCGTGCCGGTCTGCGTGCCGTGCTGGACTTTGAGCATCGCGGCGCCGTACGGCGTGGGGACTTCGACCTCGGCGCCCAACGCCGCCTGGCTGAACGACAGCGGCAGGTCGTACACCAGGTCGTCGCCGTGGCGCTCGAAGCGCGGGTCTTCCGTGATCTCGATGGTGGCGATCAAGTCGCCGGGCGGGCCGTTGCGCGGGCCGGGCACGCCCTGCCCCCGCACCGTCAGATAATGATGATCGGCGACGCCCGCGGGCACGTCGATCTGCACCGTCTTCTCGGCGCGCACGCGGCCCTCGCCGCGGCAGCTGCCGCACGGGTGCTCGATGATCGTGCCCTCGCCGGCGCAGGTGGGGCACGGCGACACCGTCACGAATTGGCCGAAGATGGACGCCGCCTGGCGCCGCACCTCCCCCGAGCCGCCGCACGTCTTGCACGTGATCGCGTCGCTGCCGGGCTTGGCGCCGGTGCCGCCGCAGGTGGTACAGCGGTCGAGCGTGCGCAGCCGCACTGTCTTGGCGGTACCGCGCGCCACCTCGTCGAGCGTCAGCTCGAGCTCGACCTTGAGGTCCTGGCCGCGGCGGCGATCGCGGTGCGAGCGCTGGCCACCGCCGAAGAACGCG
>DATLWA010000158.1:0-4634 GCA_035576905.1 Gemmatimonadales bacterium | reverse complement strand
TGGTCCAAGATCTTCTTCGCGCCCTTGGGTCCATATAGATGAAGGGGGTCCGTGCGGCCCTGCAGCCCGAACGTGCGCACCAGCCCGATCACGCCCAGGAAATGATCGGCGTGGAAGTGCGTGAAGAAGATCTCGTTCAGCGCGAACGACACGCCGTAGCGCATCATCTGACGCTGGGTGCCTTCGCCGCAATCCACGAGGAATGTCTCCCCTTCGCGCACCACGGCTAACCCCGGAACATTGCGTTCCACGGTGGGGCGCGAGGCCGACGTTCCCAGGAAGGTCACCGAAAGCATGGGGCGAATATAAGCGGCGCAGCGTACCTTTATCGTCTCCAAAACCCCGGGAACGCTCATGCTCGCCCGTCGCACCTGGCTGCTGCCCGCCCTGACCCTCGCGCTGGCGGCCGGAGCGGTCGCCCAAGCCAAACCACATCGTGGCTTGGATCCTGCAAACTTCGACACCACCTGCGCGCCGTGCCAGGACTTTTACCGCTTCGCGAATGGCGGCTGGATCAAGCGGACGGTGCTCCCGCCCGCCTTCTCCAACTGGGGCAGCTTCGCCGAGCTGAGCGACCGCAACGATTCGACCCTGCAACGCATCCTCGTGCGCCTCGCGGCGACGGCGCCCACGAGCCCCGTGACCAACGATCAAAAACTCGGCGCCTTCTATGCCTCGTGCATGGATACCGCCCAAGCCGAGAGCGCAGGGATCACGCCGCTCAATTCTGAGCTCGATCGCATCCGGGCGATCAACTCCACCGCCGACGTCATCGCCGAGATCGCGCGGCTGCACCAGATGGGCACCGGCGCCCTGTTCGGCTTCGGCGCCTCGCCCGACTTCAAGAACAGCTCGCAGTATCTCGCCGGCGTGACCCAGGGCGGCCTCGGCCTCCCCGATCGCGACTACTACACGCGCACCGACTCGGCGGGGACCGCCGTGCGCGGCGCGTACGCCACCTACGTGACCGAGACGTTCCGGCTGCTGGGCGACGCGATTCCCGACTCCGCCACCGATCACGTCATGCTGATCGAGACGGCGCTCGCCAAAGCGTCGCTTACGCGCGTGCAGCGCCGCGATCCCAACAGCAACTACCACAAGATGACGCTCGTGCAGGCCGACTCGATCACGCCGCACCTCGAGTGGCGTGCATTCCTCACGGCCGCGGGCACGCCCCCGACCGACACGATCAACATCGGCCAGCCGAGTTTCTTCAAGAGCATGGACTCGGTGTTGGTGAACGCGCCGGTGGTCGCGTGGCGCGACTACCTGCGCTGGCACCTGGTGCGCCAGGCGGCGCCGTGGCTGTCGTCGCCCTACGTGCTCAACAATTTCCGCTACGTGCAGACGGTCTCGGGCGTGAAAGAGCAGCAGCCCCGGTGGAAGCGCTGCGTCGGCGCCGCCAACGGCCTGCTGGGCGACGCGCTGGGCCAGGCCTACGTGCACGAAGCGTTCACGCCGGCCGCGCGGGCGCGCGCGCTGGCGATGGTGAACAACTTGATCGCGGCGCTCGACGCGCGGCTGCACACGCTGGAGTGGATGAGCGACACCACGCGGCAGCAGGCGCTCATCAAGCTGCGCGCGTTCTCGAAGAAAATCGGCTACCCCGACACGTGGCGCGATTACACCGGGCTCACGATCGACAAGGGGCCGTTCATCGCCAATGCCGAGCGCGCCCAGACGTTCGCCGCGGCGCGCAACTTCGCCCGCGTGGGCAAGGCGGTCGACCGCACCGAGTTCCGCATGACGCCGCCCACGGTCAACGCGCAGTACAGCCCGACGTGGAACGACATCACGTTCCCCGCGGGGATCCTGCAGCCGCCGTTCTTCGATCCCCAGGCGGACGACGCGGTGAACTACGGCGGCATGGGCGCGGTGATCGGCCACGAGATGACCCACGGCTTCGACGATCAGGGCCGGCAGTTCGACGCCCAGGGCAACCTGCGCGACTGGTGGACGGCCGACGACGCCACGCGCTTCAAGGCGCGCGCGCAGAAGGTCGTCGATCAGTTCGACTCCTACACCGTGGTGGACTCGGTCACGCACGTGCAGGGCCGGCTCACGCTGGGGGAAGACATCGCGGACCTGGGCGGCCTGAAGATCGCCTACGCCGCTTTCCAGATGTCGCTCAAAGGCAAGCGGCACCCGCCCAAGATCGACGGGTTTACGGCGGAGCAGCGGTTCTTCCTGGCGTGGGCGCAGATCTGGCGCAGCAAGGCGACCGATCAGTCGCTGCGCAATCAGGTCGTCACGGACCCGCACGCCCCGGCGGTGTGGCGGGTGATGGGACCGTTGTCGAATCTGCCGGAGTTTGCGAAGGCGTTCGGATGCAAGACGGGAGACGTGATGGTGAGAGCGGATTCGTTGAGAGCGGAGATCTGGTAGGAATCAAAAGGGCGGCAATGGGCGGCAACCCACTGCCGCCCTTTGCCGCCCGGTTCTAGAAAACCTTCACATTCAGATATCTCCCCGGCCTCTCCTTCAGATCCGTCAGCAACGCCGTCATCGCAGCCAAGGTTTGGTGCAAGTCGTTATAGAGCGTCGAGTCGCTCGCCAGCTTGCCCAGCGTGCCCTCGCCCTTGTTCATCTTGGTCAATAAGCCGTTCAGCGTGCCGCTTGCCTGGGACAATTGCTCCGTCAGCTTGGCCATGTTGGTGGACAGCGTGTCGATGCGCTTGCCGGTGGCCTGTGGATTCGCGGACCCCAGCAGCGTATCGATGCGCGACATCACCCGTTGAATCGCGGCCAGGGTCTGCGTGGTCTGGTTGACCATCGGCCCGCCGCCCATGTTCGTGACGGTGTTCATGGCCCGCTGGGTCGCGACCATGGTGTTGTGGATGTCCACGCCCAGCTGCTCGTTCACCAGGCCCGACGCGTGGCCGATCAGCTCGTTGGTGCGGGTCGCCACGCCCGACGCGATGTCGGCGAGCTGCGGCTGCTCGCTGCCGATGATCAAGCGGCCCGAGGGCAGCGGCTCCTCCTTGGCGCCGGGGAAGTAATCCACCAGCTTCGCGCCGAACAGATCGGACGACGTGATGGTGGCCCCGGCGTCGATGCGCGGGCTCACGTCGGACGACAGCTCGAGCGTGACGGTCACTTTCCCCACGCGATCGAGCCGCACTTTGGCGACGCGTCCCTTCTTCACGCCGGAGACGAGCACCGGGTCGCCTTCCTTCAGGCCCTGGACGTTGGCGAACACGGCGTCCACGTACACGCCGTGCGAGCCGATGCTCTTGCCGCTGAACCAGAACAAGCCGAGGGCGAACAGCGCCAGGCCTGTGAGCACGATCGCGCCGACGCCGACTTCCTGTTTATACGTTAGGTCCATCGGTGCTCTCTGATTGAATGACGGCCATCTCGAGGTCGCGCTCCAGGAACTGCTGCACCGCGGGATCGCGCGACGCGATGATCTCGTCCGGCGTCCCCGCCGCGCGGATCTTGCCCTGCCACAGCAGGGCGATGCGGTCGGCGACCCGGAACGCGCCGCGCACGTCGTGCGTCACCTCTACGCTCGTGACACCCAGCTCCTGCTGCAGCCGCTCGATCAGCGAGTCGATCACGTCGGCGTTCACGGGGTCCAACCCCGACGTCGGCTCGTCGTACAGCAGATACTTGGGCTTGCCCGCGATCGCCCGCGCAATGCCCACGCGCTTGCGCATGCCGCCCGACAGCTCGGCGGGAAACTTCTGCGTCACATCGGGCGACAGATTGACCAAGCGCAGGCATTCCTTGACGCGCGCCAGGCAATACTCCTCGTTGCCGTACTGCGCTTCATCGGTGATGCCGAGCCGGATGTTCTCGCCCACATCCATCGAGTCGAACAGTGCCCCGTTCTGGAACACATAGCCGATGGTGCTGCGCAGCGCGGCCAGGTCCTGGCGCGACAGCCGCGCCACGTTGTGGCCGTCCACGATGACCTCGCCCGCGTCCGGCTTGATCAGCCCGATGATGTGCTTGAGCAACACGCTCTTGCCCACGCCGGAGGGGCCGAGCAGGGCCACGGTCTCGCCGTCCTGCACGGTGATGTTCACACCGTCCAGCACGACGTTGTTCACGAACCGCTTGGACACGCCGCGCAGTTCGATCATTTGGCGGGCGACAGCAGCAGCTGCGCGAGCAGCATGTCGAGCATCAGGATCGTGACGGACGCGGCGACCACCGCCTGCGTCGTCGAGCGCCCCACACCTTCGGCGCCCTGCTGCGTGTTGTAGCCGATGTAGCAGGGGATGATGGTGACCGCCCCGGCGAAGAAGAACGCCTTGATGGCCGAGTACCACAGGTCGAAGGAGCGGAAGAAGTAGCGCGCGCCGTAGATGAAGTCGGCGTTGGTGATGCCGAGGGAGTTCTTGGCTGCGACCCAGCCCACGAGGAAGCCCGTGGCGTTGGCCATCATCACGAGGCTGGGAATGACGATCAGCCCGGCGAGACAGCGCGGCAGCAGCAGGTGCGAATAGGGCGAGCGGCCCAAACTCTCCAGCGCGTCGATCTGCTCGGTGACGCGCATCGTGCCGAGCTCGGCGGCAAAGCGGGCGCCGATGCGGCCCGCGAGGATCAAGCCGGTGAGCACGGGGCCCAGCTCCAGCACCACCGACTCCGCGATGACGCCGCCCGCGATGTACAGCGGCAGGTTGCCC
>DATLWA010000157.1:0-9480 GCA_035576905.1 Gemmatimonadales bacterium | reverse complement strand
GACGGCGCGGTTTGGCACCTCGATGTCGGCTTGTCACATCCTGGGGCTGGAGAAGGTCCCAAGGGTCCGGCTGTTCGCCGGTTAAAGTGGCACATGAGCTGGGTTCAGAACGTCGTGAGACAGTTCGGTCTGTATCCGGTGCGGGCGGTGGAGTGTTGAGGGATGTCGTCCCTAGTACGAGAGGACCGGGACGAAGCGACCTCTCGTGTCCCGGCTGTCCTGCCAAGGGCAACGCCGGTTAGCGATGTCGCGCGGGGATAACCGCTGAATGCATCTAAGTGGGAAACCCTCCCCAAGATGAACACTCCCGAGCCGTAAGGCTCCTCAAGGGCCCTGGGAGACTACCAGGTTGATAGGCGGCAGGTGTAAGGCGCGCGAGCGCTTCAGCCGAGCCGTACTAATTGCCCGTGAGGCTTGATCTCTCCAAATAGTTTGATCGTGTGCTTTCCAGATACCACGCACCCCTCGTATGTCGATCGTCACTGCTTTCGGCTGGTGACTAGCGCGACAGGGCCACACCCGTTCCCATCCCGAACACGGTCGTTAAGCCTGTCAGCGCCGATGGTACTGCGGTTGCGAGACCGTGGGAGAGTAGGCCGTTGCCAGCCTCCACTACAAAGCCCACCGGGGACTCCCCGGCGGGCTTTGTCGTTTGCGCTACCTTTTCCCCATGCCCCGCTGCGGCACCATCGTCCTCGCCGGCCGGCCCAACGTCGGCAAGTCCACCCTGCTCAACGCCCTGGTCGGTGAGCACCTGGCGATCGTCAGCTCCAAGCCGCAATCCACCCGCCTGCCCGTCGTGGGTCTCCTCACCCGGGACGACACCCAGTTCATCTTCACCGACGCCCCCGGCCTGCTCGAGCCCGCCTACGCGCTGCAGCAGGCGATGCGCGATGCGGCGCTCGCCACGCTCGCCTCGATCGACGTCATCGTGCACCTCCACCCGCTCGCCGAGTATCCGGCGCCGCCGTTCGCCACGGTGGCGCGACTCGACCACCCGCCGCGCGCCCCCGTCGTCACCGCGTACACCAAGGCGGACGTCGTGCCGGCCGCCCGCCCGCCGGTCGCGCCGCCCGACGTCGTCGTCTCCGCGCAGACGGGCGAAGGGATGCCCGAGCTGCTCGCCGCGCTGCGCGAGCGCTTGCCCGAGAGCCCCTTCCTCTATCCCGACGACGACCTCGCCACCCAGCCGCTGCGCTTCTTCGCCGCGGAATTCATTCGCGAGGCGGCATTCGCGCTGCTCGAGGAGGAGCTGCCCTACGCGGTGGGGTGCGAGATTGAAGAATTCCGCGAGTCGCAGGAGCCGGTATATATTCGGGCCACGGTGTTCGTCGAGCGGGATTCCCAAAAGGGCATGGTGATCGGGCAGGGCGGGCGGACCGTGAAGGCGCTGGGGGCCGCGGCCCGGGCCCGCATCGAGCAGCTGCTGGGACGCGCCGTCTACCTCGAGCTGCACGTGAAGGTCCTCCCCCAGTGGCGTCGCCACGAGCCGTCCCTCAAGCGTCTGGGGTATATCCCGTCATGAGTCTCGCGCCCGACTTGCTGCAGATCCTCGTGTGCCCCAAATGCAAAGGCCCGCTCGAGCACCGGACGGCCCCGGCCGAAGAGCTGGTCTGCCATGCCTGCCGCCTGCGCTACGCGGTGGAGGACGACATCCCGATCATGTTGATCGATGAGGCGAAGTCTTTTTGACGGGCCGGCGCTCGCCGGCTTGCTGCTGGCTGCGGCGCCGCCCGCCCGCCTGAACGCGCAGGTCGCCAACAACTCGGGCGCGCTCTTCCTGGTCTTTCCCGTCGGCGCGCAAGCGGTGGGCATGGGCCAGGCGGCGATGGCCGTGGAAGGGCGGAGCGAAGCGGCGTTCTGGAATCCCGCCGGCCTCGCCAGTCTGGACCAGGACGAGTTCACGCTCCATAGCGCCACGCTTGCCGCCGGCGCCGCCCACGCCGTGAGTCTTTATTTCCCGTCCCGCGGCATCGGCGTGCTGGGCGGCGCGATCTACCTGGTGGACTACGGCGATCTCGATCGCACCGACTCGCTCAACAACACCATCGCACGCATCGCCCCGCGCAACTTCGAATTCCTCGCCTCGTACGCCGCCGCGCTGGGCGGCGCGTTCGCGTTCGGCATCAATTACAAGCTGATCGAGTTCCGCGTCGACTGCAGCGGCGACTGCCGCGATTTTCCCAACGGCGAGGGCGTGACCCACGCGATCGACCTCGGCGGACAGCTCACGCTGGGCGACGCCGGCGCGCTGCGCCTCGGCTTCGCGCTGCGCAACGTTGGGTTCAAGCTGCAGGTGCAGAATCGCGACCAGGCGGACCCGCTGCCCGCGCAGCTCGCGGCCGGTGCGCTGTACCACGTGGACCTTCCCGGCGGCCGCCCGGCCGATCCCGACAACCCCTCCGCCGGGGCCGATCACTTCGACCTGGCCCTCGCCGCCGACGTCGACAGCCCGTGGGGTGAAACCGGGAAGCCGGAAGTGCGCCTCGGGTTCGACGTGGGGTACCGGCAGCTCGTCCGCGTGCGCGGCGGGTACGCGTTCCTGCACGACGGGTTGAGCGGGCCGAGCGTCGGCATGGGACTGCAAAGCGGCGCGATCGGCGTCGATCTGGCGCGCACGTTCCTGACGGGCTCGGATCTCATGGCCGCGAGCCCGACGTTCGTGTCGTTCCGCCTGGCGTTCTGATGCGGGCCGCGCGCGCGGTGTGGTGCTGCGCGCTGCTCGCGGTGGCGCCGGCGACGTTCGCGGGGCAACGCCGCGCCGACAGCGCCGCGGCGAGCCTGCGCGTCGCGCTCCGGCCGCTGGCGTCGCTCGCGGTGCCGGGGGCGGGGCAGCTGCTGGCGCACGAAGACCGGGCCGCCGTCTACTTCGCCGCGGAGCTGTACACCCTGAATCGCTACCTCGCGCTGCGCAGCGCCGGCGGCAACGACGCCAGGCGCTTCCGCGCCCTCGCCTACCAGGTGGCGCGGCGCGGGTACGCCGCCGTCCCGCGCGACACCGTGTTCGAGTACTACGAACAAATGGAGCGGTTCGTGCGCAGCGGCGCGTTCGACACGGATCCCGGTGCCGGCGTGGCGCCCGAGACCGACGCGCGCACCTACAACGGGTCGGTGTGGCTGCTGGCGCGTCGCACGTTCTGGCAGAACCCGGACTCCGCCCCGCCGCCCACCAGCCCCGAGTATCAGCGGGCGCTGGAATTCTACGAAGCGCGCGCGGTGGGCCCGGAATTCTTGTGGTCGTGGCAGAATTCCGATCTCGAGTGGCAGGAGTACCGCGCCACGATCGCCCATTCGGATAACGCGTTTCGCCGGGCGCAGAACGAGCTCGGCCTGTTGCTCGCCAATCACATCGTGAGTACCATCGACGCGCTCGTCAGCGCCCGCCTCGCGGCCCTGGCGCGCCGTCCGGCGTCGCTGCAAACGCAGATCTCGCCACATCTGGCCTGGCGCCTCACGGTCGCTTTTTGACCGGCGGTTTGACAGCCGGGGCGACACGACCTAAGTTTAAGTCCGCTCTACCCTTACACGAGGAGCCCGGTGCGAACGCGCCCGACGGTTCTCTACTATTCGCCGGCCGGCCGTTCGGTACCCGAGTTCGTGACCCAGTGGGTCGACGGCACGGGGCTGACCGTCGTGCCGCTGGCGGATGCCGCGACCGTCGAAGTGATGGTGTTGCGGATGCTGCCGTCCCTGGTCATCGTGGACGCCGATTCGGCGGGGGGTGGCGGGCTCGAGCTGTGCGCGCGCCTCAAGGCCGACCCGTACACCGGGATCGTGCCGCTGGTCGTGGTGGCGGGCCGCCATTCGACCGAGCGGGTGCGCGAGTGGTTCGCCGCGGGGGCGGATGAGGTGATCACCTCGCTGTTCGAGCCGGTGGAGCAGGTGGGGCGGCTCGAAGGATTGTTCACCCGGGCCGAACGCGACGTGGCGGTGCATCCGTCGACGCGGCTGCCGGGGACGACCGAGATCGAGCGCAACATCAAGCGGCGCATGGAAAGCGGCGAGATGTTCGCGGTGTGTTACGCGGATCTCGATCACTTCAAGGAATTCAACGATCGCTACAGTTATCACGACGGCGATCGCATGATCTACATCCTGTCGCGCATCTTGCACGACGTGGTGAAGGGACTGACGGGCGAGCGCGGCTTTGTGGGGCACATCGGCGGGGACGACTTCATTTTCATGGTCCCCATCGAAGCGATCGCCGACGTGTGCAGCGAAGTGCTGGCGGTGTTCGACCTGCTGGTGCCGTACCAGTACAACGAGCAGGACCGCCGCGCCGGATACTACTTCGGCAAGGATCGCCGCGGTCAGCTCCACCGGGTGCCGTTGATGACGCTGTCCATCGGCATCGTCACGAACCAGCACCGCAAGTTCGCGCACCCGGCGCAGGTCAGCGAGCTGGCGACGGAGATGAAGAGCTTCGCCAAGACGCAGCCGGGTTCGGTGTACGTCGTCGACCGGCGGCGCGACCAGGAAGGGGACGAGAGCTCCGATGCGTGAGAGGCCGGCCGAGTGAACGTGACGTGTTCGTCGTGCGGCACCGTGTACCGCGTGGACCCGGCCAAGGTCCCCGCGGGCGGCGTGCGTGCGCGCTGCGCGGTGTGCAGTAACGTGTTCGCCGTGAGTGCGGCGGGCGCGAGCGCCGCGGCGCCGGCGGCCGCTGCAGCGGCGCCGGCCCCGCGTCCGGCTGCTGCTCCGGTTGCGGCTCCGGCCGCGCCCGCCGCCGCGCCACGCGCCCCGGCCGCCGCTCCCGTGCCGCTGCCGCCGCCGGTGTTCACGCCGGCTCGTCCTGCGTCGCCCGCGCCTCCGGCGATGCCCACGATGCCTCGTCCCGCCACGCCCGCGATGCCCGCCATGCCCGCCGCGCCGGCGGCTCCGCGCGTCGCGCCGCCCCTGGCTGCTCCATCCGTGGCACCGGCTCGGCCGGCTGCCGCGCCGGCGATGCCCGCGGCTCCGGTTGCCCCCGCACCCGCGGCGCCCGCTGCGCGCCCGTCGACGCCGCCGGTGACCGGCCCCCGGCCCGTGGTAGTGGGCGCGCCCGCGCCCGCGCCTGCCGCCGCACCGCCGGCCGCCGCCCCCGCCGCCCCCGCCACGCCGGCACCCGGCGGGCCGGGCGGGCGCAAGACCGGACCGCTGCGCCCGGTGAATCCGTTCATGGTGCAGGATCCCAAGCAGAAGGCGCGGCGCCTGGCGCGCGCGCTGATCTCGGACATGATCGTGTATCACCCTGAGAAGCGGCTGCAGGGCATGCGCGACAACACGCTGCCGCAGCTCTTCAAGGACGAGATCGAGAAGAGCTGGCAGGAGTACGTCGAGCAGGTCGGCCTCGAGCTGGCGCAGAGCACGCCGTTCTGGACCGAGGCGCTGAACGAAATCCTGGCCGGCGGCCACAAGGCCTTCTAACCCGTGTCCCTGACCGAGCGTTTCAAGGACTTCGATCTCCGTCTCGTCGAGCTGCGGAGTTTTCTTTGACGTGGACGGGAAGGCCAAACGCCTGGCCGAGTTGGAGCACGCCATGGCGGAAGGCAACGTGTGGGCCGATCCGGAGCGGGCGCGCCGGACTGTAGAAGAGGTGAAGCAGCTGAAACGTTGGCTCGAGCCCTACCACGCGCTGCGCAAACGCGTGACCGACGGCGCCGAGCTCACCGAGCTGCTCGAAGCCGAAGCCCACGTCGATCTCGCGCTGCAGCGCCAGCTGGAGCAGGAGGCCGACGCGATCGGTGCGCAGCTCGAGGCGCTGGAGCTGCAGAACATGCTGCAGGGCCCCGACGACGCGCGCGACGCACTCCTCACCATCCATCCCGGCGCCGGCGGCACCGAATCCCAGGACTGGGCCGAGATGTTGATGCGCATGTACGTGCGCTGGGCCGAGCGCCACGGGTTCAAGGTGGACGTGCTCGACCTGCTGCAGGGCGAGGAAGCGGGGATCAAGTCGGCGGAAATCGAGATCCGCGGGCAATATGCGTATGGCCTGCTCAAGGCCGAAAAGGGCGTGCACCGCCTGGTGCGCATCTCGCCGTTCGACTCGCAATCGCGGCGCCATACGTCGTTCGCGTCGGTGTTCGTCTATCCGGAAGTGGACGACGACATCGAAATCGAAATCAAGGACGACGACCTGCGCATCGACGTCTACCGCGCGTCGGGCAAGGGCGGCCAGCACGTCAACAAGACGTCTTCCGCGGTCCGCATCACGCACATTCCGACCAACATCGTCGTCGCCTGCCAGAACGAGCGCAGCCAGTTCAAGAACAAGGCGACGGCCCTGAAGATGTTGAAGTCGCGCCTCTACGAGCGCGCGCTCGAAGCGCAGGCCGCGAAGAAGGCTGAAGTGGACAAGCAGAAGGGCGACATCGCCTTCGGGAGCCAGATCCGCTCGTACGTGTTCCAGCCCTACACGATGGTGAACGACCACCGCACCGAGCTGAAAGTGGGCGACGTCCAGAAAGTGATGGACGGCGACCTCGATCCGTTCATCGAGGCGTATCTCAAACGGTTCGGGGGCAAGGCGGCGTAATGCGCGAGAAACTCCAGGAGCTCGTCAAGCGGGGCGTGCTGCCGTTCGCCTACCGCTTCGAGCGGACCGGCACGGCCGCCGCCGCGACCGCCGCGTACCAGTCGGACGACGATCCGACCGTGCACCGGTTGGCCGGGAGGCTGGTGGCGCTCCGGGCGCACGGCAAGACGACCTTCGCGCACCTCGCCGATCAGTCGGGAAAGGTCCAGCTCTACTTCAAGATCGACGACTTCGGCGCGGCGCCGTACGAAGTCCTCGGGCTGCTCGACCTGGGAGATTTTGTCGGGGTCGAAGGCACGCTCTTCAAGACCAAGACGGGCGAGATCACCGTCCGCGTCCGCCGGCTCACGCTCCTCACCAAGGCGCTGCGTCCCTTGCCGCTCGGCAAGGAGGACGCGAGCGGCGTGAAGCACGGCGAGCTGTCGGACGCCGAGCAGCGCTACCGCCAACGCTACGCCGACCTCGCCGTGCATCCCGAAGTGCGCGCGGTGTTCCAGCTGCGCGCGCGCATCGTCACGGCGATGCGCCGCTTCTTCGACGCGCGCGATTACCTGGAAGTCGAGACGCCGGTGCTGCAACCGTTGTACGGCGGCGCCACGGCGCGGCCGTTCGTCACGCAGTACGAAGCGCTCGACGCCACGATGTACCTGCGCATCGCCGACGAGCTGTACTTAAAGCGCTGCATCGTGGGCGGCCTGGAGAAGGTGTACGAGATCGGCCACGACTTCCGCAACGAAGGGCTGTCGCGCTTCCACAATCCCGAGTTCACGATGGCCGAATGGTACCAGGCCTACGCGGACTACGAGGATATGCTGGCGCTCACCGAGGAGATGCTGGCCGGGCTGGTGCAGCAGCTGTTCGGCGCCACGACGCTGGAGCGCCACGGCGCCAAACTCGACTTCAAGCGGCCGTTCGCCCGGCGCGACTTCTATGGATTGGTCAAGGAGCACGCCGGCGTGGACCTCGCCACGGCGTCGGAGGGCGAGCTGCGCGCAGCGCTCACCAGGCGCCACGTGGCGGACGTGGATCAGCTGAACGGCGCCAAGCTCATCGACGAAGTGTTCAAGACGTATGTCGAGCCGGCGTTGGTGCAGCCGACGTTCGTACTGGACTATCCGGTGGCGCTGTCGCCGCTCGCCAAGCTCAAGCGCGACGACCCCAAGAAGGTCGAGCGCTGGGAGCTGTTCGTGCTGGGGCGCGAGCTGGCGAACGCGTTCAGCGAGCTGAACGACCCCGACGAGCAGCGCCGCCGCTTCGAGCAGCAACAGGTGTTCCGCGACAAGGGCGACGCCGAAGCGCAACGCCTGGACGAAGACTTCCTGCGCGCGCTGGAGTACGGCATGCCGCCCACGGGCGGCGTGGGGCTGGGCGTCGACCGCCTGACCATGATCCTCGCCGACCAGCCCAACATCCGCGACGTGATCCTCTTTCCCGTGTTGCGCCCGGCATGAGCGCCGCCCTGGAGCTGCGCGTGGCGCTGCGCTATCTGCGCGGGCACGCGGCGTCGCGCCTCGTATCGCTGATCACGCTGATCGCGGTGGGCGGCGTGACGGTGGGCGTGATGGCGCTCGTCGTCGTGCTCGGCGTGATGAACGGAATGCAGGGGGACCTGCGCGACAAGATTCTCGTCGCCAACCCGCACCTGCGCGTGCTGACGTACGGCGAGGGTCTGCGGCTCGACGATTGGCACCGCGTGTTGGAGCAGGTGCGCCGCACGCCGGGTGTGGCGGCGGCCGCGCCGTTCGTGATGACGCAGGCGCTGATTTCGGCGGGGCACGACTACGTCGAAGGCGTCGAAGTCCTGGGGATCGAGCCCGACACCGGGCGGCGCGCCGTGACCATCCTGCCGCGCCATTTCACTAAGGGCGACCTGACGTTTCGCACCACGCGCGAGGACGTCGAAGGCGGCGTCGCGCTGGGCTCGCGGTTGTCCGGAAAGCTGAGCGCCTTTCCGGGCGACGTCGTGACCCTGGTGGGCGCCAAGTTCGCGCCGACGGTGGGCGCGTTCGTGCCGCGCTATCACCGTTACGAAGTCACCGGTCTGTTCGACACCGGGATGTACGAATACGACAACAGCTATGTGGCGATGCCGCGCGCCCAGGCGCAGGGGTTCGCGGGACTGGACAGCGCCGTCACGGGCATCGAAGTGCGCCTCGACGACCCGTGGCAGGCGCGGACGTTCGGCGAGCAGCTCGCGGCCCAGCTGGGCTACCCCTACCGCGCGCTCGACTGGCAGTCGCAGAACGCGTCGCTGTTCTCCGCGCTCAAGCTCGAGAAACTCGCGATGGGGTTGGTGGTGTTCCTCATCTGTCTGGTGGCGGCGTTCAACGTCGTGGGGACGTTGACCATGGTGGTGCGCGACAAGACGCGCGAGATCGGCATCCTGCTGGCGATGGGCCTGCCGCGCCCGGCGATCCGCCGGGTGTTTCTAGCACAGGGCGTGGTCATCGGCCTCGCCGGCACCGCGCTCGGAGCCGTGCTGGGTATGGTGCTCGGCGGCATGGTGAACCGCGGCCAGTGGATTCATCTGGATCCGTCGATCTACTTCATCGACCACCTGCCCGTGCACACGCAGGCGGCGGACGTGCTGGTGGTGGTCGCGGCAAGCTTGATCGTGGCGGCCCTGGCGCCGTTGTACCCGGCCATTCAGGCGGCGCGGCTCGACCCGGTCGACGCGATCCGTTACGAATGAACGCGCTGCTGGTGGGACGCGGACTGCGCAAGGTGTTTCGCGGCGGCGACGGCCAGCCGCTCGAGGTGCTGCGCGGTGTGGATCTCGAGGTGTCGCGCGGCGAATTCACGGCGGTCGTGGGCGCCTCCGGGGCGGGGAAGAGCACGCTGCTGCATCTGCTCGGCGCCCTCGATACCGCCACGAGCGGCGATATTTGGCTGGATGGCTCGCGGTATGCGGATCTCGACGCGCGCGGCGCGGCGGAACTTCGGAACCGCAAGCTCGGCTTTGT
>DATLWA010000156.1:0-17155 GCA_035576905.1 Gemmatimonadales bacterium | reverse complement strand
GTCGAGGCCCGTATAGTTGGTGATGAGGAAGAGGTCGGTGCCTTTGAGAAACACGCTGCCGTAGGCGGCGTGCAGCAGCCGCAGCGCCGCCGGGGGCAGCTCGTAAGAGACCTGCACGTCCCGCAGCCGCAGCCAGTTGATGTTCCGCTCGATGAACAGCTCTTCGCTCATGTTCGTGTAGTAGGCCGGCTCCACGCTGGGGATGACCACGATGGTGTTGGGCGTGGGGTTGGCGCTGTTCTCCTTGCCGTCGCGCAGCACGCCCGGCACCACCCGCGGCTGGTCGCGGTCCAGCGTCTGCATGCTGAGCCCGTGCGTGGTGAGATAGTGGTCGGTGGCGTCGAAGACGTCGCCGCCCTTTCGGATATCGAGCAGGAACTCGAGCGTCCACTTCTTGTAGCGGAACGTGTTGGAGAGCCCGATGGTGAAATCGGGTTGGCGGTCGTAGCCGGCGTCGATGAAGTCGGGCGAGCGGATCGGCAGGCCCGTCGTGGGATCGATCAGCAGCTGGCCACGGTTGTTGCGCAGGTAGAACGTCCCCGTCAGCGACATGGTCGAGAGTCCCGGCATCGTGCCGGCGCGCACGTTCCCGTAGAGCCAGGTGTCGGAGACGTAGGACTCGGGCAGGTCGCGCGGCAGCCCCAGCACGATACTTCCCGACGCCGCGAAGTTGGCGGTGAAATCCCAGGAGAACTTCGGCTTCAGGATCGGCGTGGCCCGCAGCGTGGCTTCCACGCCGCGGCTGCGCGTCTTGCCGCCGTTCATGTTGAACAGAATGAAGCCGGTGGCGTAGCTGCCGCGGATGTTCTGGACGATCTGGTCGATCGTCACCTTGCGGTAGGCGGTCACGTCGAACCCGAGCCGGTTGTCGAACAAGCCCAGCTCGGCCCCGCCTTCGAGTGAGCGCGCGAACTCCGGCCGCAGATTCAGGTTCGGGCCCCAGAAGTTGTAGCCGTAGCCGCCGTACGACGTGGTCTTGTACTGCAGCGACGGATAGATCGAATACGGCGGAGCGTCCTTTCCCGCCTCGGCATAGGCGACCCGCAGCTTCGCCGTCATGAGCCGGCCGATCCGCGGGACCGCATCCGACAGGACGAAGCTCGAGGAGATGGAAGGAGCGAAGAACGAGCGGTTTTTCACCGGCAGTGTCGAGCTCCAGTCGTTCCGGCCGGTGACGGTCGTGTACCACAGATCGCGGTAGTCGAGCGTGGCGCTGCCGAAGAGGCTGACCACCCGGCGCTCGGTCACCGTAGTCAGGGGCAGCCGGATGCTCGTGTTGTTGATGGAGACGAAGGTCGGGTCCAAGAAGTTCGTCCCGTCGGCGGCGTCGGTGCTCGACTTCTGGTCGAGGATCGCGTGACCCAGCAGGCCGTAGATCGAGAAGCCGCCGCTGGTGAGTGTGTGCTGGTTGAAATTGAGCAGCGTCTGCGCGCTGAGGTTGCGCGTGACGTCGGTCGCGACGTCGAGGATGCCGCCGTTCGCGACGCCCAGATAGCTCTCCGGATGCCGCAGGACCTGGGCTTCGTCCGTATAGCCGTCCACCCCCAAGTTGCTCTTGAGATAGCCCCAGGAGAACGGCGCCACCGTGAGACCGAGGTTGGCGATGAGGCGGTTGTTGTGGGACTGCTGCTGGTTCTTGGCGACGTTGAAGTAGGGGTTATCGATCTCCGCACCGGACGTGAGCAGCGTGAGGCGACGCCGCGTACCCGCGGGTGTGAGATAATCTTTGGCGTTGTCGGTCTGCGGCCAGGAGAGGAGGCCGATGAGCGGCCCGTCGTCGCCCTTCCACGGCTGATTGTTGGTGTCGTAGGCGTACGTCATGAGCAGGTCGGCGGTCAGCCAGTCCTTCACCTGCGCCCGGGACGAGCCGGTGAGATTGATGCGATTGTAATTGGAATTGGGAACGACGCCGGTCTGCTGCAACGTGGACGTTTCGAACCGGTAGCTGAGACGGTTGTCCTGTGCCGCCCCGCTGAACACCAGGTTGTTATGGGCCGTCGCCGCCGTCTGGAAGAATCCGTCGATATTGTTGTAGAACGTCGTCCCGGCGGGATAGGGATTCCCGAAGTAGTTAAGCGAGGTGATGGCGCCGCCCGACAGCGTGGGACCGTAGACCCGTTGGATCGCCGGGTGCGCGCCGGTGCTCGCCACCTCGAAGCTGTTGCTGTACTCGACGCTCGAGGCGCCGACGCGGCCGCGCTTGGTGGTGATGACGATCGCGCCGTTGGCGGCGTCGATCCCGTACAGCGCCGCGGCCTCCGGCCCCTTCAAGACAGTGACGGATTCGATGTCGTCGGGATTGAGATCCGCCGCGCGGTTGGTGAAGTCCACGCCGCGGTTGCTCATCGCCGTGTTCGCGCTCTGATCGGAAGCCAGGACGCCCGTGTTCATGGTCTTGTTGTCCAGCGGCAGCCCGTCCACGATCATGAGCGGCTGGTTGTTGCCGCTGATGGAGCTGATGCCGCGGATGGTGATCATCGACGACGCGCCCGGCACGCCCGAGGTGCTGGTCACGTCCACACCGGCGATCCGCCCCTGCAGCGCGTTGACGAAGTTCGCGCGCTGCGTCTCCACGATCGTCGACCCCGGGAGGCTCTGCTGGGAGGAACCCGTCGCGCGCTGCAGGATGGTCTGGCCCAACGCCGTCACCACCACCGCATCGAGACTCACCGCGATCTCTTTGAGCTGCACGTCGATCACCGCTACGTCGGCCACCGTGCGCTCCACCTGCGCCCGCCCGATCAACCGGAACTGCAACACCTGGCCGGCTACCGCGCGAATGGAGTACGTACCGTCGCGCCCCGTCCAGGATGTGGTGCTCGTCCCTTTGACGATGACGGACACGTTGGGGACCGGCGCGTTGCGCTCGTCGGTCACCGTGCCCGTGATAGTTTGTTGTTGCGCGACGACGCGCGGAGCGACGAGGAGGATTCCCAGCAGGACCATGAGGACACTGCGTCTCATGGGTGACGATGCAGGCGACGGCGACGGCATCGGACACTCGGCGGAGATGGATGCCGATTATCCTACGCCTGAGCACGTCGGCGGCAAGGGGTTTTCCCGATGCCGCCTGATGCGCGCGCGCAACACTTCGTCAAAGATTTTCGCCGAGACAATACGCCGCCGCGCGCACCGGAGCCGGGTTCGCAGCGTCGCCGGCAAGCGAGTCGGCGAACGCGCGCAGGTCCGCCGGCAGCGTGGCCGGAAATGCCGGCCCCGCCTGCGCGGGCGGTGAGACGTAAACGCGATACGCGCCGCATCCCTGGGCGGGACGCCCACGATCCGCATCCCACTTTGCATCGAACGGAAACACGCGTACGACGCGCCCCGCCATGATCGCCGCCACCCGCCGCAGCGCCACGACACGGTCGTGGACCGTGGCATCGGAGCGCCGCGCCAGGGCGCGGGCCGTATCGAGCGCCGCGCCCGAGCGCAGGCCTTCCCCCAGCGCGAACTCGAAATCCACGGTCACGAGGGACGCCACCGCTGCCCCGCCCCGCATGCCGGGATCGAACCGCATCCGCAGGGCCGCCTGGCGCACCACCGGCTCGAAGCCGCGGTGCATGGATCCGGTGACGGTCACCGACGCGGAGTCGATGACCCCCGCCGCGCCGACGATCACCTGTACCCGCGCCAATCCCTCGATCCCCGCCTGCTGCAACAACGGCGGATACGCCACGGCCACGCTGTCGCTCTGGAACCGCGGCTCGCGATCGAGCTGGCAAGGCAGAAAGACGGGGGGACCGCCGGGGCTGCGAGGCGGCAGGGGTTGGGCGGGACAGACGGCGAGGAGCTGCCACAGCAGCAACACTCAGGCCGCCTGGGTGAGAATCCTGGGCGCGGCGCCGCCTTCACCGACGGCGACGGTATGCTCGAAGTGCGCCGAGAGCGATCCGTCGGCCGTCACCACGGTCCATTTGTCCTCGAGGGTGCGCACGTCGGGCGTGCCCACGTTCAACATCGGCTCGATCGCGATCGTCATGCCCGCCACGAGCCGCGGCCCGCGCTTCGGCTTGCCGTAGTTCGGCACCTGGGGCTCTTCGTGGAAGCTCGACCCGATGCCGTGGCCCACCAGCTCGCGCACCACCGCGTAGCCCGCGCCCTCGGCCACCGTCTGCACGGCGTGGCCGATGTCGCCCACGTGATTGCCGGCGCGGGCTTGCGCGATGCCGGCGGCGAGCGCTTCCTGGGTGACGCGCAGCAAGCGCTCGGTGTCGGCGCTGACGTTGCCCACCGGGAACGTGGCGGCCGAGTCGGCGTGCAAGCCGTCGAGCCAGACCCCGACGTCGACGGAGAGCACGTCGCCCTCCTGCAGCACGCGTTTGGGCGACGGAATGCCGTGCACCACTTCCTGATTGATCGACGTGCACAGCGTGGCGGGAAAGTCGTACAAGCCCTTGAACGACGGCCGCGCGCCGGGGTGGCTGCGGATGAACTCTTCGGCGATGCGGTCGAGCTCGGCGGTGGCGACGCCCGGCTTGGTGTGGCGGGCGACGAGCGCGAGGGTCTCCGCGACGATGCGGCCGGCGGCCGCCATCGTGTCGATCTCGCGCGGGGACTTGATGGTGATCATCGCCCGATGATCCGCTTGATCTCCTCGGCGATTTGCTGGACCGTGCCGCCGCCCGGCACACGCTTCACGATGCCGCGCTGGCTGTAGTGGGCGATCAGCGGCGCCGTGTCGCGGCGGTACACGTCGAGCCGCGTCTTGATCGCCTCGGGCGTGTCGTCGGAGCGGCCCTCCTGCGACGCCCGGGCCGACATGCGCTGCACCAGCACGTCTTCGTCCACGTCCAGCAGCAGGATGTGGTTGAGGCGCTGGCCGCGCTCGGCGAGCGTCTTGTCGACCAGCTCGCCCTGCCGCAACGTGCGCGGGAAGCCGTCCAGGATGGCGCCGTCCTTGGCCTCGGGCTTCACCAGCTCTTCCTTGATGAGGCCGAGCACCACGCTGTCGGGCACCAGCTCGCCCTTATCGTAGTACTTCTTGGCTTCTTTCCCCAGGGGCGTGCCGTCCTTGATGGCGGCGCGCAGCAGGTCGCCCGTGGTGATCTTGGGCAGGCCGAGGCGTTCGGCGAGGAGCTTCCCCTGGGTGCCCTTACCCGAGCCGGGAGCGCCGAGGAGGAGGATGAACACGGCTCGGTCCGGGCGCTAGCGGCGCGACGGGCCGCCGCCGCGCATGAAGCCGTCGTACTGGCGGAGGATGAGGTGCTGCTGGATCTGCTGCACGGTGTCGAGCCCCACGCCGACGACGATCAAGAGCGCCGTACCGCCGAAGCCGAACGGCATGTGCAGTCCGTTCGAGATGACGATCGGGATCAGGGCCACGGCCGAGAGGAACAGCGCGCCCGGCAGCGTGATGCGCGACAGCACTTCGTCGATGTAGTCGGCCGTCGGCGCGCCGGGCTTCACGCCCGGAATGAATCCGCCTTGCTTCTTGAGGTTCTCGGCCAGGTCCACCGGGTTGAAGATGATGGACGTGTAGAAGTACGAGAAGAACACGATCAGCACGCACAGCAGCACCAGGTAGATCGGCGAATTGGTGTTGAAGTACGTGCTCGCGAACTCCTTGAGCGACGGGCCGCCGATGAACTGCGCGATGGTGCCGGGGACGATGATGATCGACTGCGCGAAGACGATCGGCATCACGTTCGCCGTGTTGAGGCGCAGCGGGATGAACGTCTTCTGCCCTTCGCGGATGCGGCCGCGGCCCATCACTTTGCGCGGAATCTGGATGGGGATGCGGCGCGCGGCGACGGTGACCGCCACCGTGAGCGCCACGACCGCGACCATCACGGCGAGCACCGCGATGAGCTTGGGAATCGTGATGTTGGAGCCCGACGTCGTCAGCTCCTCGACCGTGCGGATGGCTTCGGGCCAGATGCGCTCGATGATCGAGAAGAAGATCAGCAGGCTGGCGCCGTTGCCGAGGCCGCGCTCGGTGATCTGCTCGCCCAGCCACATGACGAACACGCCGCCCGTGCTGAGCGTGAGCACCGTGGTCATGCGGAAGCCGAAACCCGGGTCGGCGACGGCGTTGGGCAGGCTCTCGGTGAACACCGCGAAGCCGTAGGCCTGGAAGAAGCAGAGCAGGACCGTGAGATAGCGGGTCCACTGCGTGATGGTTTTCCGGCCTTCCTCGTCGCGCTGCATCTTCTCGATCACCGGGAACACCGGCGCCGCGAGCTGGAACACGATGCTGGCGGAGATGTAGGGCATGATGCCCAGCGCGAAGATGCTGGCGCGGGCGAACGTGCCGCCCGCGAACAGGTCGTACAGGCTGAACAGCGTCCCCTGCCCCTGATTCTGGAGGTAATTGGCGAGGGCGGCCGCGTTGACCCCGGGCGTCACGATGTGGGCGCCGATGCGGTAGACGACGAGGCACAGGAGCGTGAAGAGAATCTTTTCCTTCAGCTCCGGCACTTTGAACAGATTGGGAATCTGAGGCGCGGTCACGCGGTCAACCCTCGATGGTCCCGCCCGCCTGCTCGATCTTGGCGCGCGCGGAAGCCGAGACGGACACGCCCTTCACCACGAGCTTGCGCTGCAAGTCGCCCATGCCGAGCAGCTTCACCGGATGGTCGGGGCGGCGGATCAGCCCGGCGCCGAACAGCGTGTCGGGAGTCACCTCCACGCCCTCCTTGAGGATCGTGAGGTGCCGCACGTTCACCACCTGAGCCGGCTGCTTGAACGGGTTGGTGAAGCCGCGCTTGGGGATGCGGCGGATCAGCGGCATCTGGCCGCCCTCGAAGCCCGGCCGTGTCTGGCCGCCCGAGCGCGCCGTCTGGCCCTTGCCGCCCTTGCCCGACGTCTTGCCGAGCCCCGAGCCGGGACCGCGGCCCACACGCCGGCGGGCCGTCACCGAGCCGCGCGGCGGCTTGAGATCGTGCAGCGCGAGCTTGGGCTCGGGCTGCGCCGTCTTGGTCGCCTTCACGCTCGCTTTCGCTCTCGTCTTCGCCTTCGCCATCGCCTACTCCTTCACCGGCGACACCTCGACGAGGTGCCGCACTTTGTAGAGCATGCCGCGCAGGGCCGGGTGATCCGGGTGGACCACGACGGCCTGATGGTGTTTCAGTCCCAGGGCCGCGAGTGTGCGCTTCAAGCGCGCGGCGTGGCCGCTGCCCGAGCGCACCTGGCGGATCCGCAGCTTCCCCTTGCCGACCGGCGGCAGGAGTTTGTCGCGGCCGGATTTACGCTTGCGGTACTTCCGTGTCGGCGGATTACGCGCCATGGGCCGCTCCCTGACGCGGCTTGTAGTGGATCGCCTCGACCTCGACGCCACGCTCCTTGGCGACGCGCCGCGGCGTGGTGAGGTGCTGCAGCCCGTCCATCGCCGCCCGCACCATGTTGTGCGGATTGGTCGAGCCCAGGCTCTTGGTCAGGATGTCACGCACACCGGCGCACTCGAGCACGGCGCGCACCGGGCCGCCGGCGATGACACCGGTACCGGACGCGGCGGGTTTGAGCAGCACGCGGCCCGCGCCGTGGTGCCCCACGATCTCGTGCGGGATGGTGCCGCCGGTGAGCGGGATCTCCACGAGACGGCGCCGCGCGGCCTCCACGGCCTTGCGCACCGCCTCGCTGACCTCGTTCGCCTTGCCGGTGGCGATTCCCACGTGCCCCTGCCCGTCGCCCACGGCGACGAGCGCGTTGAAGCTGAAGCGCCGCCCGCCCTTCACGACCTTGGCGACGCGATTGATCGCGACGACGTTTTCGATGATGCCGTCGCCCTCGCGTTGCTCGCGGCCGCCGCCACGCTCGCCGCCCCGGCCCCGACCCCGGCCGCCGCGGCCACCGCGACCACGACCGCCTCCGCCCCCGCCACCCCCACCACCGCCGCCGCCACCGCCGCCACCACCCGTTCCGGTGCCGCCGGCGCTCGCGGTTTCGGGCGCGGCCGCCGCCACAGCGGGCGCGTCGGCGGCGCCGCCGTCGGCCGGCGCGGGCGTGGTCTCTTCGATCTCGTTGATCATCAGAACTCCAGTCCGCCTTTGCGGGCGCCGTCGGCCACGGCCTTCACGCGCCCATGATACTGGTAACCGCCGCGATCGAACACGACCCTGGTGATCCCTTTCGTCTTCGCCTGCGCCGCGATCAGGCGGCCCAGCGCGAAGCTCTTCGCGGTCTTGCCCTTGCCCTCGATGGCGATGCCCTCGCTGCGGTCGGACGCGCCGAACAGCGTGAGGCCCTTGGTGTCGTCCACCAGCTGGGCGTAGATGTGCTTGGACGAGCGGAACACCACCAGCCGGGGCCGCTCGGGCGTGCCGGCGACTTTCTTGCGCACGCGCAGATGGCGCCGGTACCGCTGATGCGCCTGCGTCTTGATCTTATGGATCGATCGCATGGTTACTTCGCCGCCTGAGCGGTCTTGCCGGCCTTACGGCGCACCTGCTCGCCCTGGTACCGGACGCCCTTACCCTTGTAGGGCTCGGGCGGCCGGACGGCGCGCAGCTCGGCCGCGACCTGCCCGACCAGCTCCTTGTCGACGCCTTCCACCTTGACCACCGTGTTGTTGTCCACCGAAATCTTGACGCCCTTGGGCGCCTGGTACTTCACGGGATGCGAATAGCCCACGATCAGCGTGACGCCGTCCTTGGTGGGTTCCGCCTTGTACCCCACGCCCTGGATCTCCAGCGTCTTCTTGAACCCCGCGGTCACGCCTTCCACCATGTTGGCGATGAGCGTGCGCGTGAGGCCGTGCAGCGCCTTGTGCCGCGTCTCATCGGACGGACGGCGCACCAGCACCTGCTCGGCTTCGACCGCGACGGTGAGCTCGGCGTGCACCAAGCGGCTGATCTCGCCCTTGGGGCCCTTCACGGTGATCCGCTGGCCCGCCATCGCGGCCGTGACGCCCTTGGGCAGCGGAACCGGCTTCTTGCCGATGCGCGACATGGCGCCTCCTACCAGACCACCGCGAGCAGCTCGCCGCCCACGTGGGCGGTGCGCGCTTCGCGGTCGGTCATGACGCCCTGCGGCGTGGACAGAATGGCCATGCCGAGGCCGTTCTTCACGCGCGGGATCTCGCGGGCTTTGACGTAGCGCCTGAGGCCCGGGGCCGAGACGCGCTGCAGCTCGCGGATGACGGGCGCGTTGTTGTGGTACTTCAGGTACAGGCGCAGCAGCCCGTGCTTGCCGTCATCCAGGATCTTGTAATCCTGGATGTAGTGGTTGTCGCGCAGGATCCGCGCGATCTCGACCTTCAGTTTCGACACCGGCATGTCGGCGCGGCGGTGGCCCGCGGCGCACGCGTTCCGCACGCGCGTCAACATGTCGGCGACGGGATCAATCACGCTCATCTCGAGGACCGTCCTTTACCAACTGGCCTTGCGCACGCCCGGGATCTCCCCGCGCAGCGCGAGCTCACGGAAACAGATGCGGCACAGCTTGAACTTGCGGAGCGTGCCCCGGCTGCGGCCGCACCGCTGGCAGCGGTAGTAGCCGCGCACCTTGAACTTCGGCTTCCGCTTGACCTTCTCGATCCACGACTTCTTTGCCATGTCCCGGGTCTCCTAGCCGACCGCGACGGGGGTCTCGCCGCGGAAGGGCATGCCCATCTCGCGGAGGAGCGCCAGAGCCGTATCGTCCCGGCCCGCGCTGGTGACGAACGTGATGTCCATCCCGTGGATCTTCTCGACCTTGTCGTAGTCGATCTCGGGGAAGACCATCTGCTCCTTGATACCGAGGGTGTAATTCCCCCGCCCGTCGAAGCTGTCCGACGGCAGCCCGCGAAAGTCGCGCATGCGCGGCACCGCGACCGTGATGAAGCGGTCGAGGAACTCGTACATGCGGGGCCCGCGCAGCGTGACGCTGCACCCGATGGGCACGCCCTGGCGCAGGTTGAAGTTGGCGATCGATTTCTTGGCGCGGGTCACCACGGGCTTCTGGCCCGTGATGCTGCCCAGCTCCGTGACCGCCACTTCGAGCCCCTTGGGGTTCTTCACCGCGTCGCCCATGCCGACGTTGAGCACGATCTTCTTCAGCTTCGGCACCTGGTGCGGGTTCGACAGCCCGAATTGCTGCTGCAGCTTGGCGCGCACGCGCTGCTCGTAGTGATCGAGCAAGCGCGCCCGCGGCGCCGGCTCCGACGGCACGGCCGGCGCCTGCGGTGCCGCAGCTTCGCCCTTGGGCGCCTTGGGCTGCTTCGGCTGCCGGGGCTGCTTCGACTCCTTTGCCTCTTTGGGCGCCTCTTTGGGCTCTTTCGGCTGCTTCTCTTGCGTATCGGCCATGTTACCTCACCCGCGGGATCGGCTGGCCGGATTTGACCGCGATCCGCTCCACCGTTCCGTCCTTGTCGCGATGGCGCCGCACGCGCGTCGGCTCGCCCGACTTGGGATCCAGCAGCATCACGTTCGCGGCCGCGATGGGCGCCGGAAACTCGATGATGCCGCTCTCGCCCTGGGGCGTGGTCGCGCGCTTGTGGCGCTTCACGACGTTCACGCCCTCCACGGTCACCCGGAACTTCTTGGGGAACACGTGGAGGATCTTGCCTTCCTTGCCGCGGTGCTCGCCGCGGATCACCCGTACGGTGTCGCCCTTGGCGACGTGCAGCTTGTGCCGCGCCGGCTCCATGCCGCGCACGTTGCGGCTCTTCTTGTAGACGAGCGGCTTCATGTCAGATCACCTCCGGCGCGAGCGACACGATCTTCATGAACTTCTTCTCGCGCAGCTCGCGGCCGACGGGCCCGAAGATGCGGGTGGCGCGCGGCTCGCCGGTGTCCGTGATGAGCACCGCCGCGTTCTCGTCGAAACGGATGTAGGACCCGTCCTTGCGCTTCGTTTCCTTGGCCGTGCGCACGATCACCGCCTTCACCACCTCGCCCTTCTTGATCTGGCCGGTGGGGATGGCGTCCTTGATGGTGACGACCACGGTGTCGCCCAGGCCGCCGTAGCGGCGCTTGGACCCGCCCAAGACGCGGATCACGAGCGCGCTGCGCGCGCCCGAGTTATCGGCGATCTTGACGATGGATTCCTGCTGGATCACGGTCGTCTCTCCGCTTTACTTGGCCCGCTCGACGATATCGACGACGCGCCAGCGTTTGGTCTTGGACAGCGGCCGGGTCTCCTCGATGCGGACCTTGTCGCCCGCCTTCGCGCCCACCGCGTTGTGCGCCGCCACGTTCTTGGTGCGCACGATCTGCTTGCCGTAGAACCCGTGCGCGAACCGCCGCTCGAGCACCACGGTGCAGGTCTTCGTCATCTTGTCGCTCACCACGACGCCCGTCCGCGTCTTGCGCCGGCCCCTCATGCCGTCCTCCGCTCGCCCAGAATGGTCTTGATCCGCGCGATGTCGCGGCGGATGGTGCGAAACTGCAGCGGATTGGACAGCGCCTCGGTGCCCGCGCGGAACCGCAGGCGGAACTCCTCCTCCTGGAGCGCCGCCAGTTTCTGCTGCAGCTCTTCGGTCTTCTGTTCCCGCAGGGTCTGGGGCTTCAACCGCGCCATCTTAGCGCTCCTCCCGCTTCACGAACTTGGACTTGAGGGGCAGCTTCGCCGCCGCCAAGAGCAGCGCTTCCTTGGCGAGCGCCTCCTCGATGCCTTCGACCTCGAACATCACCCGCCCCGGCTTCACCACCGCCACCCAGCCCTCGGGATTGCCCTTCCCTTTTCCCATCCGGGTCTCGGCCGGCTTCTTGGTGATCGGCTTGTCCGGAAACAGCCGGATCCACACTTTGCCGCCGCGCTTCATCTCGCGCGTCAACGCCACGCGCGACGCCTCGATCTGCCGGTTGGTGATCCAGCCCGGCTCGAGCGCCATCAGCCCGTAGCGGCCGAAGGCCACCGTGTTGCCGCGGGTCGCGAGACCGTTGGTGCGGCCCTTGAACCGCTTGCGGAACTTGACGCGCTTGGGTGCGAGCATGGGTCAGGTCCCCGTCGAATACGTGCGGCCGGAGAGATCCTCCGTGCGCTCGCCCTTGAAGATCCAGACTTTCACGCCGATGGTGCCGTAGGTCGTCTTCGCCGTCGACTGCGCGTAATCGATGTCGGCGCGCAGCGTGTGCAGCGGCACCCGGCCCTCGTGATAGCCCTCGGTGCGCGCGATTTCCGCGCCGCCCAGCCGGCCGGCGCAGCGGATCTTGATGCCCTGCGCGCCCATGCGCATCGCGCTCTGCACCGCACGCTTCATGGCGCGGCGGAACGAGATGCGCTGGTTCAGCTGGTGGACGATGCTGTCGCCCACGAGCTGCGCGTCGAGCTCGGGCCGCTTGATCTCCTCGACGTTGATCCCCACTTCCTTGCCGGTGAGCTGCGCCAGCTCGTCGCGCAGCTTGTCCACCTCGGCGCCGCGCTTGCCGATCACCACGCCCGGCCGGCCGGTGTGCACCGTGACGGTCACTTTGCCCGGCTTCCGCTCGATGTGCACGTCGGAAATAGCCGCGTGAACCAGCCGCGTCTTCAGATAGCGGCGGATCAGATCGTCTTCCTTCAGGAGCTCGGGGAAGTTGCGGCGCGCGTAATAGCGCGAGCGCCACGGCTTGACGATGCCGAGCCGGAACCCGTAGGGATGTGTCTTCTGGCCCACTTATTTACTCCTCTTCTTCTTGGTCTTGGCCGGCGCCTTCTTCTTCGCCGCCGCCTTGGGCGGTTGCTTCTTCGCGGCCTTCGGTGCGGCCGTCGCGGTCCCACCCTTCGCAGCGGGTGCCGCCGCCTGCGTGACGGGCGCCGCCTCCGACGCCACGTGAATCTCCACGTGGCTGGTGCGCTTCTTGATCGGCGTGCCGCGGCCCATGGCGGCCATGGTGAACCGCTTCAGCGTCTGGCCTTCGTTGATCACGGCGTACTTCACGCGCAGCCGGTCGGCGTCGAACGCCTCGTTCTGCCGCAAGGCCTTCTGCTCGGCGTTGGCCACGGCCGACTGCAGCACCTTGTGGATCTGCTTGGCCGCCAGCTTCTTCGAGAACTTCAGGATCGCGTACGCCTCCGGCACGGCGCGGCCGCGGATCAGATCGATCACCAGCCGCATCTTACGCGCCGACTGCCGGGCGGACCGCTGAATCGCTCGGGCTTCCATCGGTTATGCCTTCCCCCCCGCTGCGGGCGGCGGCGGCGTGCTCCCGGGGGCGCCGGCCTCGGCTTCCTTCTCCGCCGCGGAGCCCTTGGCGCTGTGGCCGCGGAACAACCGCGTGGCCGCGAACTCGCCCAGCTTGTGCCCCACCATGTTCTCGGTGATGTAGACCGGGATGAACTTGTTCCCGTTGTGCACCGCGAGCGTGTGGCCGATGAAGTCGGGCGTGATGGTCGAGCGCCGGCTCCAGGTCTTGAAGACCTTCTTCTCGTTCTTCGCGTTGAGGGCGTCGATCTTCACCTGGAGCGACGGCTCCACGTACGGGCCCTTTTTGACCGAGCGTCCCATTACTGCGTCGCCTTCCCGCGCTTGCGTCCGCGCACGATGAGTTTCGTCGACGCCTTCTTCTTGTGGCGTGTCTTCTTGCCCTCGACCTTGCCCCAGGGCGAGGTCGGCGGCCGGCCGCCCGACGTCTTGCCCTCGCCGCCGCCCAGCGGATGGTCGACGGGATTCATCGCCACGCCGCGCACCCGCGGACGCCGGCCGAGCCAGCGGGTCTTGCCCGCCTTGCCGACCGACAGCAGCTCGTGCTCCGCGTTGCCGACTTCACCGATCGTGGCGAGACATTCGCCGCGGATCATCCGCATCTCGGTGGAGCGCAGCCGCAGCGTGACGTAGTTGCCTTCCTTCGCCACGACCTGCGCGCTGGTGCCCGCCGAGCGGCACAGCTGGCCGCCGCGGCCGATCTTCAGCTCGATATTGTGCACCGCGGTGCCGAGCGGAATCTCGAACAGCGGCACGGCGTTGCCGACGCGGATGTCCGAGCCCGGCCCCGCCACCACGCTGTCCCCCACCGCCAAATCCTTGGGGTGCAGGATGTAGCGCTTCTCGCCGTCGGGATAAATCACGAGCGCGATGCGGCACGTGCGGTTGGGATCGTACTCGATCGCAATCACCTTGCCCGGGACGGCCACCTTGTTGCGCTTGAAGTCGATCCGCCGGTACTGCCGCTTGTGGCCGCCGCCCTGGTGGCGCGTGGTCACGTGGCCCTTGTTGTTGCGCCCGCCGGTACGCTGCAGCGGCTCGAGCAGGCTCTTCTCGGGCGTGCCCTTGGTCACCTCGGCGAAGTCCGACACCGAGCGGAAGCGCGTGGCCGGGGTCACCGGCTTGAACTGTCGAATACCCATATCAGCCCTCGAACACCTCGATCGCGTCGCCCTCTTTGAGCGTCACGATCGCCTTTTTCCAGGCCGGCCGGCGGCCGTGATAGCGGCCGTAGGCGCGGGTCTTGGCCGGCGTCGTGATGGTACGCACGGCGGTGACGGTCACCTTGAACAGCGTCTCGAGCGCCGCCTTGATCTGCGGCTTGGTGGCCGCGATGTGCACGCGGAAGGCGTATTCCTTCCGCGTGGCGTAGGCCGCCGACGACTTCTCGGTGACCACGGGGCCCACGATCAGGGCGTGGATGTCAGGCATCCTTGGCTCCTTCGGCGCCCAGCGCCGGCAGCTCGACCACGACGGCGTCGGACCAGAGAATCTCGTAGGCGGTGGCATCGGCGAAGCGCAGCACCTGCACGGCCGGCAGGTTGCGCCCCGACAGATACACGTTGGCCGCGCGCGCCGCGTCGTCGCTCGCCGTGAGCAACAGCACCTTCTGCTCGGCCACGCCTAGCTTGCCCAGCAGCTCGACCAGCGCCTTGGTCTTCGGCTTCTCGAAGGCGAGCGGATCCACCACCATGAGCCGCCCTTCCTGCGCGCGCTGGTTCAACGCCGACTTCTTGGCCAGCTGGCGAACCTTCTTGGGAATCCCCAAGCGGTAGTCGCGCGGGTGCGGGCCGAAGGCGACGCCGCCGTGCCGCCAATGCGGCGCGCGGGTCGAACCCTGCCGCGCCCGGCCGGTGCCCTTCTGGCGCCACGGCTTCTGATTGCCGCCCGAGACCTCGCTGCGGGTCTTGGTGTCGTGCGTGCCCTGGCGCTGGTTGGCGAGGAACGTCACCACCGCCTGATGCATCACGTCCTTGTTGACCGTGCCGTCGAACAGTGGCTCGGGCAGTGCCATCGCCTTTTTCTTGGCGCCGGCCGCGGAATAGTGCGGGGCCTCAATCATGGCGGCTCCGGCCTCCCTGCTTGCGGACGGTCACGAGCCCGTTCATCGGCCCCGGCACCGCGCCGCGCACGAACAAGAGATTGCGCTCGGCGTCGATTTTCACGACGCGCAGGCCCATCTCGGTGAAGTTGCGCGCGCCCATGTGGCCCGGCATCCGCTTGCCCTTGATGATGCGCGAGGGGTCGGTGCCCGGCGCGATCGAGCCCGGTTTGCGGTGGCGCGTGTTGCCGTGCGTCGCCGGTCCGCCGCCGAAGTGATGGCGATGCACCACGCCCTGGAAACCGCGGCCCTTGGTGACACCCGCGACCTTCACGCGGTCGCCGGCCGCGAAAATCGCGACCGTGACGGCGTCACCGGGCTTCGGCGCGTCGCCCACGAGGTGGAAGCTCTCGAGAATGCGCGGCGCCGCGTCGAGCCCCGCCTTCTTGGCGTGGCCGGCCAGCGCCTTGGGCGTGCGTGTCGCCTTCTTCTTCCCGAAGCCCAGCTGCACGCGATCGCCCACCACCTGGACGACGGGGCACGGCCCCGCCTCGATCACGGTGCAAGGCACGTGCGCGCCGTCTTCGCCGAAGACGCGCGTCATGCCGAGTTTACGTCCGATCAGTCCGGTCATAAGTCCTCTACTCGACCTTGATCTCCACATCCACCCCCGCGGGCAGATCCAGTTTCGTCAGCGCGTCCACGGTCTGCGAGCGCGAGTCCAGAATGTCGATCAACCGTTTGTGCGTGCGCAGCTCGAACTGCTCCCGGCTCTTCTTGTCGATGTGCGGGCTCCGCAGCACCGTCCACATCTGCCGCTTGGTGGGCAACGGGATCGGCCCGGAGACCTGCGCTCCGGTCTTCTCGGCCGTGCGCACGATGTCCGCCGCCGCTTGATCGATCAGGGCGTGGTCGAACGACTTGAGCCGGATGCGGATCTTTTGCGCCATGTGAGTCCTCGGCTACTTCAAGATTTTCGTGACCACGCCGGCGCCCACCGTCCGGCCGCCTTCGCGGATCGCAAACCGCAGCTGCTCTTCCATCGCGATCGGCGTGATCAGCTCGATCGTCATCTTCGTATTATCCCCCGGCATCACCATCTCCACCCCCGCCGGCAGCTCCACCGTCCCCGTCACATCCGTCGTGCGGAGATAAAACTGCGGCCGGTAGCCCTTGAAGAACGGCGTATGCCGCCCGCCCTCTTCCTTGGTCAGCACGTACACTTCGGCTTCGAAGTGCGTGTGCGGCGTGATGCTGCCCGGCTTCGCCAGCACCATCCCCCGCTCCACGTCCGCCTTCTCCACCCCACGCAACAGCAGGCCGACGTTGTCGCCCGCCTGCCCGTCGTCCAAGAGCTTGCGGAACATCTCGACGCCCGTGACCACCACCTTCTTGTCCGTGCCGAAGCCCACCATCTCCACTTCGTCCTGGACTTTCACCTTGCCGCGATCGATCCGGCCCGTGGCCACCGTGCCGCGACCGGTGATCGAAAACACGTCTTCCACCGGCATCAGGAACGGCTTGTCGACGTCGCGCTTGGGAAGGGGGATCGAGGCATCCAAGGCCGCCATCAGCTCCTGCACCTTCCCCACCCACTGCTTGTCACCCTCGATCGCCTTCAAGGCCGCGCCGCGGATCACCGGGATGTCGTCGCCCGCGTACTCATACTTGCTCAAGAGCTCGCGCACCTCGAGCTCCACCAGATCCAAGAGCTCGGGGTCGTCGATCAGGTCGCACTTGTTCAAGAAGACCACAATCGCCGGCACGTTCACCTGGCGCGCCAGCAGGATGTGCTCGCGCGTCTGCGGCATCGGGCCGTCGACGGCCGACACCACGAGAATGGCGCCGTCCATCTGCGCCGCGCCCGTGATCATGTTCTTCACGTAGTCGGCATGACCCGGGCAATCGACGTGCGCGTAGTGCCGGTTCTTGGTCTCATACTCCACGTGCGCCGTGGCGATCGTGATCCCGCGCTCGCGCTCTTCCGGGGCGTTGTCGATCGAGTCGTAGGCACGCACCGCGATCTTCGGGTTTTTCTGGGCCAGCACCATCGTGATCGCCGCCGTCAG
>DATLWA010000155.1:0-5742 GCA_035576905.1 Gemmatimonadales bacterium | reverse complement strand
CGAGCAATTCTTGCGTCATCAGGGCTTTGACGCGCGCCAGGACGGCATCGCGCCGCGCGTCGGGCTTGGTGAGCCGGGCCACGAGCGCCGGCAGGCCGAGCGAGGACTCGAGGCTGTCCATACGGCGGATCACGCTCGCGGCGGCGGCGCGCTCGGTGGGAGTTTCCTGCGCCGAAACGGGGCGGCAGAGGGCGGCACCAACAAGGGCGGCAAGGGCGACGGCACGCATGCAATGGCTCCTCATTGCTGGTCGTACAACTTGATGTCCTGGCCGAGCAGGTACTTGTCGAACCAGTTCAGGATGTGGTCGAGCCGGGCGACGCGGTGTTTGGGGCCGCCCGAGCGCGACAGCTCGTGCGACTCGCCGGGGAAGCGCACCATCACCGCCGTCTTGTGCAGGTATTTCAAAGCGCGGAACATCGCCTCACCGCCCTGATTGGGCGGCGCCCGCATGTCTTCCTCGCCCAGCACGAACATGATCGGCGTGGTGACCGAGTCGGAGTACATCACGGGCGAGCGCGCGAGAAACTCCTGCGGATCGTGGAACGGCGTGGAACGGAACCAGGTGGGCCGGAAGAGCGTGAAGTCGGCGGTGTACCAGAAGCCCAGCCAGTCGGCCACGTCGCGTTGCGACACCGCCGCCGCGAAGCGATGGGTATGGCCCACCGTCCAGTCGGTGAGCAGTCCGCCGCCCGAGCCGCCGGTGACGCCCAGCTTGGTCGAGTCGACCCAGCCGCGCTTGATCAGGGAATCGACGGCGACCATCAGGTCTTTGTAGTCGTCGCCGGGATACTTGTACTGGATGATGTTGCCGAACTCCTGCCCGTACGTCGTGCTGCCGCGCGGATTGGGGTAGACCACCACGTAGCCCTTGGCCGCCATCCACTGCATCTCATGGAAGAAGATGTAGCCGTACGCGGTGTGCGGGCCGCCGTGGATGTTGAGAATGAGCGGATATTTCTTGCCGGCCGTGAAGCCGGGCGGCTTCAAGATCCACGTCTCGATCTTCTTGCCGTCGAAGCTCGGATACCAGAGGTCTTCGGGCGTGCCGAGCGCGAGCTTCGCGAATAACGAATCGTTGGCGTGGGTGAGCTGGGTGAGCTTCTTGGTTTGCGCGTCCAGGACGTAGATGTCGGGCAGGTGTGTGGGATCGCCGATGGTCAGCGCGAACGTGCGCGCATCGGGCGTCGCCGTGTAGGCGAGCACCGCGTGGTCGCCGGTGGTGAGCGGTGTGCGGGCGCCGGTAGCGGCGTCCATGCGCACCAGGTTCGAGCGGCCGTGCTCGGTGGTCGCGACGATCACCGACTTGCCGTCCGCGGCCCAGATGATGGGACTCGACCCTTCGCCGCCGCGCGGCGGCGCCTGGTCGCCCAGCACGCTGCCGCTCACGTCGAAGTCGTAGTCGGCGGTGAGATTGGTGAGCTTGCCGGCGCGCCAGACGTAGATGTCTTGCTCCTGGTAGGAGCGCGGCTGCGGCGGATTGACGAAGCCGCGGAACGCCCAGCCGAGGCCGGCGGGCGCCAATGCGGGCGACGTCACCGGTCCGTCGATGTCGACCACGGTGTCCATCTTGCCGCCCGCGGCGGGCACCGAAAACAGGTCCTGATTGGGCGCCGCGTAGTAGTCCTCCACCACGCGCTGCGACACGAAGTAGATGCGCTGGCCGTCGGCGCTCCACTGCGGGTTGCCTTCGTCGAATTCGCCCGTCGTCACCTGGTGCGCCTTCTGCGGCTTGTCCCCCAAGACGACCGGTACCGTCCAGATGTGGCCGTGCTCGCTGGGGTCGGGGTAGCCTTCGTCGTCGGCGCGATAGACGGCGCGCGTGATCACGCGCACGTCGCTCTTGTTGGAGTCGGAGGAGTCGCGCACGCTGGCGCCGAAGGCGATCGTCTTGCCGTCGGGCGACCACACGGCGGGGCCGGCGCCGTTCTTCATGTCGGTGAGCTGCTGCGCCTCGCCGCCCGCAAACGACAGCAGGTAGATCTGGCCGCCGCGCGAAAACGCGAGCATGCGGCTGTCGGGCGACCAGCGCGGCGCGCCGTCGTGCAGGCCGGCGGTGAGCCGGCGTGGGGCCGAGGCGCCGTCGGTCGCGACCGACCAGATGCTCGTCTCGTAGCCGTCGTGCTTGGCGTTGACCGTGACGCGCACGAACGCCACCTGGCGGCCGTCGGGCGAGATCTGCGGCTGCGCGATCCACCGGAAGGCATAGAGGTCGGTGTCGGCGATAGCGCGTTGCTGCGCGGCGAGCGGCGTGGTGCAAATCACAACGGCGAGAGCGGCGAGTATGCGGCGCATCACGATCCTCCGAGGTGGGCCGAAAACGTAGCCCGTTGACGCGGGGTGTGCCACGCCGTCACCTTAAACCCATGTTGCACATTCGCCGCACCATTGGGGTCTTCGCCCTGGCCGGCGCGCTCGCGGTCCCGCTGCGCGCGCAGAGCCTGGCGGCGCTGTGCCGCGCCGCGCTGCGCGTGGCGCCCGGCCAATGGTCGAGCTATCGGTTCATCGGCGGCAACACCGACGGCGGCACGATGCGCCTCGCCATCGTGGGCAGCGAGCGCGTGGGCGACTCCACGTTCTACTGGTATGAGATGAAGACGGTGCAGGCGGGCAAGACCGAGCAGGACGCGAACATCGTCCAGGTGTTGGTGGCGGGCTTCGGCACGCCCCAGCTCGAGATCCACGACCTGGTCCTGAAAACGCCCGGTCACCCCGCGCAACGCTACAACCAGATGCTGGTGAGCATGATGGCGGGCCCGATCGCCAAGAGCATCGCGTCGGAAACGGGCCGCCGCTGTGCCAACCCGCAGGTTCAGGTGGTGGGGTGGGAGTCGCTGACGGTGCCGGCGGGGACCCTGCGCGCGCTCCATCTGAAGGACACGGAGTCCGGGGGCGACGCCTGGTTCGTGCCGCACGTGCCGTTCGGCGTGGCGCGCGTACTGAGCAAGGACGGCCACGACATGGTGCTGACCGGCTCCGGGCATGACGCCAAATCGTCGATCATCGAGACGCCCCAGGAGCTGGGCCGCTGAGCGGTCAGTGCCGCTGGTAGGTCCCCATGATGTGCGCCTGGCTCAGCGTGTGGCCGTCCATGGCGCGCTCGACCAGGGCCTTGGTGGAGTTGGCGTCGAGCTTGAGTAAGTGGTCGAGCGCGTAGAGTTTGAAGAAGTAGCGGTGCGGCCCGCCGGGCGGCGGGCACGGCCCGTTGTAGCCCGTGCGTTTGCCGCTGTTCAGTCCCTGCCACGCGCCACCCAGCTCGCGCAACGCCGCGGTCTTGTTCACGCCCTCGGGCAGCTCGCTCATTGACGCCGGCAGATTGTAGAGGACCCAGTGCACCCACGTGCCGCGGGGCGCGTCGGGGTCGTCGCAAATCAGCGCGAAGGATTGGGTGCCGGCGGGCGCGCCGCGCCATGCGAGCGGCGGCGAGACGTCGTCGCCGTCGCAGGTGTACTTGGTGGGGATCACCGCGCCTTCGGTGAAGGCGGTGCTGGTGAGGGTGAAGGCCATATGCGACCGGAGGGAGTCGAACCCCCAAGGGTTGCCCCACGGGATCCTAAGTCCCGCGCGTCTGCCAGTTCCGCCACGGTCGCGTGCCGCCCCTAAACCTATCCGCGGGCGGGGTACGGCGGGAGCGACGTCACCCCTCGATCCTCTTCTTCGTCCCAGCATCGAAGAAGTTCATCCCGTCCGGCTCGAACGCGAACCGCACCGAGCGGTCCGCCGCGACGGTCGTTCCAGGCGCCAGCCGCGCGGTGACCTCGGCTCCGCCGGCGCTCGCGTAGACGAGCAGCTCCTGGCCCAGCGGCTCCACCAGATCCACGTGAAAGGGCGCGCCGTGGCCGTCACGAGCCAACGTGACGTGCTCGGGGCGGATACCGAACACGATAGGCAGACCCACCGGCAGCCCGCGCCACTTGGCGGGCAACGGCACCGTGAACGCCTCACTCGGCGCGTGAAAGGCACCATCGGGACGGATGGTCCCCAGGATCAAGTTCATCGGCGGGCTCCCGATGAACCCCGCCACGAACGTGTTGGCGGGCGCGCTGTAGACGGCCAGCGGCGTATCGATCTGCTGCGCGTGCCCGTCATTCATCACCACGATGCGGTCGCCCAATGTCATCGCCTCGGCCTGATCGTGGGTGACGTAGAGCATGGTGGTCTTCAACGTGCGATGCAGCCGCGCGATCTCGCGCCGCATCTGCACGCGCAGCTTGGCGTCGAGATTCGACAAGGGCTCATCGAACAGAAACACCTCGGGCTGGCGCACGATTGCCCGGCCCAGCGCCACGCGCTGCTGCTCGCCGCCCGACAGCTGCCGCGGCCGCCGCTCCAGCAAGCCGTCGATCCGCAGAATCGCCGCGGCCTCGCGCACCCGCCGGTCGATGTCCGCCTGGGCCATGTGCCGCAGCTTGAGGTTGAACGCCATGTTCTCGTAGGCGGTCATGTGCGGGTAGAGGGCGTAATTCTGGAAGACCATCGCCACGTTGCGGTCCTTAGCCGCCACGTCGTTCACCAGGCGGTCGCCGATCTTCAGCTCGCCGGCCGAAATGCTCTCCAGCCCCGCCACCATCCGCAGTGTGGTGCTCTTGCCGCAGCCCGACGGGCCCACCAGCACCACGAACTCGCCGTCCGCCACGGCGAGGTCCAGGTTGTCCACCGCCACCCGTTGGCGGGCCCCGCCTGCGTATATTTTGCGCACGCCGATGAGCCTTACACTCGCCATGACCACCGACCCCGCGCATGAGTGAACCGCGCTTCCCCGCAGGCTTCCTGTGGGGCGCCGCCACCGCCGCTTACCAGATCGAAGGATCGCCCACCGCCGACGGCGCGGGCGAAAGCATCTGGCACCGCTTCGCCCACACGCCCGGCAAAACCGCCAATGGCGATACCGGCGACGTCGCGTGTGACCATTACCACCGCTGGGCCGAGGACGTCGCCCTGATGGCGGACCTCGGCCTCAACGCGTACCGCTTCAGCGTGTCGTGGAGCCGCATCCTGCCGCAGGGCAAGGGCGCGGTGAACCCCAAGGGGATCGCGTTCTACGACCGTCTGGTGGACGCGCTCCTGGCCAAGGGCATCACGCCGTCCGTCACGCTCTATCACTGGGACCTGCCGCAGGCGCTGGACGACCTGGGCGGCTGGGTCAATCGTGACATCGCGCAGTGGTTCGCCGATTACGCGCGCGTGATGTTCAAGGCGCTGGGCGACCGTGTCCCCATGTGGGCGACGCTCAACGAGCCCTGGGTGGTGATGGACGGCGGCTACCTGCACGGCGCGCTCGCGCCGGGGCACAAGAGTCTCGCCGAGTCGCCGCAGGTCGGGATCAACCTGCTGCGCGCGCACGGCGCGGGCGTGCAGGCGTACCGGGCGGAGGGCAAGAAGCAGATCGGCATCGTCCTCAATCTCGAGCCCAAGCATCCGGCGAGCGACGACCCCAAGGACCTGGCCGCGGTGCGGCGCGCCGACGCCTACATGAACCGGCAATTCCTCGACCCGGTCCTCGGCCGTCCGTTCCCGACCGAGTTGGGTGAGGTCTTCGGCGAGGATTGGCCGATGGTCACCGACGCCGACCGCCGCCTCATCGCGCAGCCGATCGACTTTTTGGGAATCAACTACTACAAGCGCGGCGTCACCCGCCACGACGACCGCGCGCTGCCGGTGCGCGCCGCTGAAGTGCGGCAGCCGGGCTCGCTGTACACGGAGACCGGTTGGGAGGTCTACCCGCCGGGCCTCACCGAGACG
>DATLWA010000154.1:0-6119 GCA_035576905.1 Gemmatimonadales bacterium | reverse complement strand
CGACGTGGTAGCCGTGAAGGGATCGATGCACACGCCGACCATCACCGGCGGCGCGAACGACGTATTGGCGGGTGCCACCTTCCAGTCATATGTCTGCGACAGCGCGCCCGGACGGCCGTAGACGAGGATCCGGGCCGGGGCGGGAGCGCCGGCGAGCACGTCGGCCCACGAGTGGCCGCCCACGGGCTTCATGCCGGAGAACGGCGCCGAGACCGGCCGGTTGAACACCGGAGCGGTCGCGGGGTCCGTCGCACCGCCACGCACCTCGTAGGCGCCGTGGAGTGCGGGGTCGGTGGCGACGCTGAAATCCTCGGGGAACGTCGCCGGCAGCTCGGCGGCCGTGGCGAACATGCAGGCCAGCAGCCCGTTGGTGAGGCCCGAGGCGTCGGCGACGTCGGCGTTGCCGGCGCTCACGTTCGCCGCGATGTGCGTCATGACGTCGAAGCCGCGATCCTTCGCGGTCGCGGTGAAGGCGCCGGCCGTTTGCATCGCGCCGATCACGCCCTTCACGAGTTTCGCCTCGGCGGGGCTGAAGTAGTGGGTGGCGAATTGGCTCAGGGACTTGAAGTCGCAGGTGATCCCGCTCGCCGGTGCAGCGGCCTGCATGCTCGACATCGGAGGTAACGGCTGATTGCGCTCACTACATCCGACGGCCAGCAGCGCAACAATGCCGCTGGCGATGACACTCAGGCGACTGCACATGGACTTCCCCCTAGGGCGTGTGGGACGGGACTGCGAAGGAGGCGGTAAGCTACGTCGGATTGACCCGCGGCGCAGTGATCTGGAACACGCGCGAGTCAGTCCGGCGACCCCACGAGAGCCTTGAAGCGCGGATCTTCATGCACGCCGCGCCACCACCACGACTCGTCGTTGGCCATTCCCAGGCGGTCGTTGGGGTTCGTGGCCAGATAAACCCCCAATAACCTCAATGACTCGTCCCGCTGCCCCAGTAGGTTGCGCAGCATGGCCTCGATATAGACCAGCTCGCGGTTGGGATCGACCGTTGCATCGGCCCGGGACCGGAGCGCCAGGCTGGCCGCGCTGTCCTTGAGCCCGGCATTGGCCAGGACCAGGGCTACCAGGAGCTGGTCGCGCCGCCGGCGGAAGTCCCTGGCGTTGGGGGCATACAGGGCCACGTCCTGCTCCAGCACGCGCCAAGCCCGCTTCACGTCCGTCTTCTGGCCAGGCAGCGCCATGAGCTCGATCTGGCACTCGGTGAAAAACGGGTCCTGTGGGAAGCGGCGCCCGCCCTCCTGGCACCACTGCGCCGCCCCGGCGCCGTCCTCGAGGTCGAGCGACGTCGAAAACAGCCGGTACACGACCTCGTTGGCGTTCGTCAGGTACGGATCGGCCTCGTACGCCCGCAACGCGGCGAGCTTCGCCTGGGCCGGATCCGATTTCCGCGCCTGGAGGTGGCTCAACAGTGCCCAGGCAAAGGCGCGGTTGGAATTGGTCGAGTCCGTACCGGCGCGCAAGTCGGCTGCGGCGCTGTCGAGCAGTTGCCGGGCGTTCAGGGGATACGGGTCGAGGCCCAGCAACCACCGGACATAGCGCATCGTGCCGCGCAGCCGCCGCGCTTCGGGATCGTTCGGCTGCAGCGTGAGGGCTTGTCGCGCGAAGTCCAGGCCGCGCCCTGTCCACTCCGTCGCGGGCCCCTTGTCCCAGCCGGCGATCTTGCGCCCATCGAAGGCAGCCCAGCCGCGCCGCACCACGGGCACCACCCACTTCCGGTCCATGGTCGACGCATCGGCCAGCAGCGCGTCGGCGCGCGCGAGCGCCTTGCGAGCGGCCGCGGAGTCTCCGGCCGTGAGCAGCGAGTCCACACCCTTGATGACGGCGTCGGACTGCAACACGCGCTCCCACGCTGCCACGTTGCTCGTGCCTGAGTTGACCTGCAGCTCGCGGACCACCTGGCCGAGCCGCCCGCGCAGCGACTGCGACACTTCTTTGGCGAGTTCGTCCTGCAAGGTGAAAAGGTCTTCGTGTAGCCGGGTCAGCGGGGGGCTGGTGATGACGCTGCCGTTCGCGGTGTTGATCATTTCCACCCGCACTTGGATCTCGTTGCCATCCTGGGAGACGGTTCCGTCGACCAGCGTGCCCACCCGCAGCGCGCGCGCGATGCTGTCGTAGGAGACATTCGCTTCGCGATAGAGTGCGACGCCGTTGCGCGAGATCACTTGCAGCGACTCGGCCTGACTCAGCTGGTAGATCAGCGCCTCGGTGAGCCCGTCCGCCAGGTAGCCGAGCGAGCGGCCGGGACTGCGGTCCTGGAAGTACAGAACCGCGATGCGCCGCGGATCGGGACCGGCGGTCGCAGAGCCCGCGCGTAACCACACGCCCCGCGTGAACCACGCCGTGAGGAGCAACGCCAGCGCCGGCACGCCGTATCGCAGCACCGGACGCCATCCAGGAATCGGTACTTCCACCGTGATCGACGGCCGCCGAATCGCGGCTGCGCCCATCGTACTGCGCCGTCGCATCGCGGCGGTGGTTCCGGAGGGCCGCGCCAGCGCCTCGGCGAAGAGCATGATCGTCGGGTAGCGGTCCGCCGGCACCTTGGCCAGCGCGCGCAGCAGCGCCGTTTCCATCGTGTCCGGAATCGAATCGCGCACGATCGAAGGCGGTGAGACCACGTCCATCGTGTGCCGCGCCATGATGGCCTGGGCCGTCGGGCCCGTGAACGGCGGCTCACCCACCAGCAGCTCGTACACGACGCAGGCCAGCGCGTACTGGTCGCTGCGCCCATCGATGTCGGCGCTGCCCGTGGCCTGCTCCGGGCTCATGTAGGCCGCCGTGCCGATCACCGTGCCGGCCTGCGTGAGTTGGTGCTGGTCGGCGGAGGCGGGCCGGGCGATCCCGAAATCCGCGACGACGGCCGTACTCCCCGACAGCATGATGTTTTCGGGCTTGATGTCGCGATGCACGATGCCGCGGCTGTGCGCGTATCCCAAGGCGCTTGCGACTTCGGACGTGATCTTGATGACTTCTTCCTGGGACAGCTGCTTCTCGCGGCTCAGGCGATCGCGCAGCGATTCGCCGTCCACGAACGGCATCACATAGAAGAGGTAGCCGGCAGCTTCGCCCGAGTCGTACAACGGCAGGATGTGGGGGTGTTGCAGCCGCGCAGCGATCTCGATCTCGCGGAGGAACCGCTCCGGCCCGATCGCGGCCGATACATCGGCGTGCAGGACCTTGATCGCGACTTGCCGCCGGTGCTTCAGGTCCTCGGCGAGGAACACCGTGGCCATGCCGCCACGGCCCAGCTCGCGCTCCATGGCGTAGCGGTCGGCGAGGGCGTCACGGAGGGTGTCGAACACGGTCACTCGAAAATACGGCCGCGCGACGAGCCACGCTACCGCGGCCGGGTCACACCTCCACCCGCCGCCGCCAGGCGGCGGCCGCGGCCAGCCATTCCGCCACGCGCTTGGCGTCACCCGCTTCGAGCGCCCGCTCCAGCGCGCCGAGCGGCTCCTCCAGCGCGCGCAACGCGGGCAGCACCTCATCGCGATTGAGCAGCAGGATCTCCGTCCACAGCTGCGGGTCGCTCGCGGCGAGACGCGTGGTGTCCTTTGCCCCCGGCCCCAGCTCGGCGCCCGGCGGCAGGTTGGCGGCGAGGAAGTGCGCCAGGAGCGAGGCCACGACCTGTGGCAGATGACTCGACACCGCCAGCTGCGCGTCGTGGATCGCCGCGGGCAGCGCCACGGCGTGGGCGTGGCACACCGACTCCCAGAAGTGGGCGATCTCCCGCGCCACGCCCTCTCCGCCCCGCGCCGGCGTGATGTACACGATCGCATTGGTGAAGAGGTCGCCACGCGAGGCGTCGAACCCGCTCTTGTGGGTTCCGGCGAACGGATGGCTGCCGGCGAAGCGCTCGGCGAGCCGCAGCGTCTCGGCCCGGGCCACGATGCCGCGTTTGACGGAACCCGTGTCTGTCATGATCGCCCCGGTGGCGAGGCGGCCATGCAGGCGGTCGAGCAAGGCGAGATTGGCGGCCGGCGGCGCCGCCAGGACCAGCAGCTCGACGCGGGCGGCCACTTCCTCGGGCCGCGCCGGGGCGTCGTCGAGCGCGCCCTCCTGCACCGCCCGCACGCGCTCCGCCGGCTCGGGCGACCAGCCGAGCACGGTCGGGATCCCGGCGCGCTTCGCGTGGCGCCCCAATGAGCCGCCGATCGCCCCGAGTCCGATGATGCCCAGCCGCGTGGGTCGCAAACGCCTGCTCTTGTCGTGGTCGCCGGGAAATGTAGGTATAGCTCGTGGCTCGGGACAGGCGGAGGCGCGCGTGGCAACCATCATAGTGGTGGAAGACGAACCGGCGACGCTGCGGCTGATCGCGGCGCTGCTCGGCGCCAAGGGCCATCGCGTCGTCCCGTTGCCAGACGGCGCGACGCTCGCCGCGACCGTCCGCGCCGAGCGGCCGGCGCTGGTGCTGCTCGACCTCGAGCTGCCGGGCAAGGACGGGTTTGCGTTGCTGGAGGAGCTGCGCGGCGCGCCGCCGACGGCGCGGACGCGGGTCGTGGCGTTCACGGCCTCGGCGAGCGCCGAGCGTGAGCGGGTGGCGGCAGCGGGATTCGACGGGTTGGTGGCGAAACCGATCTCGCCGGCGAGCTTCGCCGGCGAGATCGCGCAGCTACTTGGGTGAGAGCGGAACCTTCTTCAGCTCGATGGCGCCGTTGACCGTAGTGAGGTCGATCCGGACGCCGCCCGCGCCCACGCGGCCTTCGATTTTCTTCCCCAGCATGCCCGAGCTGACGGCCACCGGAAACTCGCTCTGCACGCTCCCCGAGACCGCCTTAGCGGTGATGTCGGCGTCGAGCTTGACGGGCAGGGTGACCGTGATCGAGCCGTTGACGGTCACGACCTTCACTTCGGAGCCGGGCGGCAGCGCTTTGGTCGTGGCGTTGACATTGCCGTTCACGGTCACGGCATCGATGCCGCCGCTGCTCGTGGTCGCGTCGATGCCGCCGTTGACGGTGATCAACTTCAGCCCCGCCGCGGCGCCCGTCACGTTGATGCTGCCGTTCGTGCCGAAGACGTCGAGCCGTGCGCCCTTGGGCAGCTTGACGGTCAGCTGGACCCGCACGCCGGAGGAATTGCGAAAGCCGTGGGTGGTGTAATGGCCGTTGGCGCCGCAGTCGCCCGTGCGACCGCGCCACAGCGCGCAGATCGTGGCTCCGCTGTCGCCCGGGACGGCGAGCACTTGCACCTCGGTCGGGTCGCCGCGGTCCCACGCCTTCACCGCGTGTACTTCAGCGGAATCGCCTGTCGCGGCGGTCACGACGATGTCGCCGTTGACGTCGCGCAAGAAGAGGGCCTGGCCCCGCGGGACCTTGCCACGCCAATCGAATGTCGTCTCGGTTTGAACGGGAAGGCGTGTGGTGACGTGGAAGCCGCCGTCGCCATCGAAGCTGTGGCCGTGACCGCGCCAGAACAACAGCGCGCCCACGACCACCATCGCCACGCTCACTGCCAGTAATCCCAGCCAGACGCGCATCGTTACCTCCGGACTCCGAGGACCCGATGCGCCTACGGCCGCGTGAAGCGGCCGGTTTCGCCCGGGGTCAGTTCAGCACGCCGCTCTGCACGTTGGCCGCCGGGCGGGTTGAGACTTTGGCGCTGCCCGCCGGCTGCCGCTGTCCTTCGACCACGATCGGCGCGAGCGTCCCGCCGTAATAAATCGGGAGATCCGTCGCCCGAGTCGCGGTCCCGACCGCCGTGGCGTCGCATTGAATGGCGCGCGTGGGGGTGTGCGCCAGGTACCCGACGGCCAACGAGGTCACCAACACCAGCCCTAGGATCCGCATACCTGCCTCCACTCTTCGGTGATGTGCGACGGCTTCGAAGAGTTGGACGCAGGAAGACCCCAAATAGTTGCGTTTCCGCCCCACCCCAAGTGTCCGGGTTGGGTGACAGCCATGCCCGGGAGAGGACTCGAACCTCTACAGGAGTTGCCTCCCAAGGGATTTTAAGTCCCTTGCGTCTACCAGTTTCGCCACCCGGGCCGCTCGCTAAACCTACACTCGCTCGGCCCGCGCGCCCCCGCCGGTGCGCACGACGGTGATCCCGGGCTCGCGCCCGTAGGCCTTGAGAAACGCCCGGCGGATGGCACTCACCACCTTCGC
>DATLWA010000153.1:0-4959 GCA_035576905.1 Gemmatimonadales bacterium | reverse complement strand
AGCCGATTATCTCACGCGCTACGCGAGCAAGGTGCACATCGTGCATCGCCGCGAGGAGTTCCGCGCTTCGCAACTGCTGCAGGAGCGCGCCTTCGCGAATCCCAAGATCGAGATGGTGTGGAACAAGCACGTCACCGAGATCGTGGGGAACGACAAGGGCGTCGATCATCTGAAACTCCAGGATTCGATCACGCACGCCGCGTCCACGCTCAAAGTGGGCGGCGTATTCATCTTCATCGGCTTCAAGCCCAACACCGGTCTCCTCAAGGAGCACGCCAAGCACGACGCGGCGGGCTACCTCCTCACCGACGAGAAGATGATGACCTCGGTGCCGGGTCTGTTCGCCGCGGGCGACGTGCGCGCCCAGATCACGCGCCAGATCACCACCGCCGTGGGCGATGCCACCACCGCCGCCATCGCGGTCGAGAAATACCTCGCCAAGCTGCGCGAGAAGAAGGAAAAGGCGACGGTCGCGTGAAGGTCGTCACCATTCCCAACGGGCAGTTCGTCGAGAACTGTTACCTCGTGATCGACGAGACAACCGGCGAGTGCGCCGTGATCGATCCCGGCGAGGCCGCGGGGCTCATCCTCCACAAGCTGCAGGCGAGCGGGGCACGCGCCACCGCGATCTGGCTGACGCATGCCCATCTGGACCATGTCCTCGGCGTGCCGCTGCTCAAGCAGGAGACCGGCGCCCCGGTGTGGCTCCATCCGGCCGACCGCCCGCTGTACGATGCGGTTCCCGAGCAGGCGCAGTGGTACGGCCTTGACGCCGAGCCGCTGCCGCCGCCCGATCGGTCCTACGGGGCGGGGGACACGGTGCGGGTGGGCGCGACCGAGTTGGCCGTCCGCCACACCCCCGGGCATTCCCCGGGCAGCGTTTCCCTGGTGGGCCCAGGAGTCGTGTTCGGCGGCGACGTATTGTTTGCCGGCTCCATCGGACGGTCCGATCTGCCCGGCGGCGACCAGGACACGCTGATCCAGAGCATCGAGCGCGAGTTGCTTGTCTTGCCCGACGAGACCATTGTGTACAGCGGCCATGGACCCCAAACGACGGTCGGACACGAGCGCCGAAGCAACCCGTTCCTCACCGGCGCCTACCGCTAAGCCCAAGCCGCGGCCGACGTGCCAGCGGTGCGGGTTCGAAGTGCGCAAGAAACCCTGGGGCTGCAAGAATCCGTGCCCCAACTGCGGGTTCATCTATCCCCTGGGTGATTGTTCCGACTGACGCCATGAACCCCGTCAACCACGTCATCGCCCTGGGTCTGCTCGCCCTGGACACCATTTTTCGCGCCTGGCGCATCCAGCTCGCCGTGCACACGGCCGGCGGGCGGCTGAGTTTTCAGGACGCGTTCCGGCTCAATTTGTACGGGGAGGCGGCTGCCGCGCTGACGCCCAACCGCCTGGGCGGCGAGCCTGCCCGCTTCGTCGGCCTCACCGAGTCGGGCCTGCGCTCGGTGCAGGCGATGGTCGCGATCGGCGTCGAAGTGGCATCGGAGTGGCCCGTGTTCGGAATCTCCGCCGTATGGATGGTGCTTCATTACGTGCCCGACTGGCATATCCAAGGGGCGGCGTGGCTGCGCCACCACCGCGCGGGCGAGCTGGTCACCATCGAGCTGGCGGCGCTGGCGGTCCTGCTCGTCATCTATCTGCTCCAGCGGCTGACGCGCGCAGGCCGGCTGCGCCATCGCGTGCGCCGCCAGTGGCGCGTGGCCTGGGCGCACGTGCGGCGCGGCCCACGGTGGATGTTGCTCTTGGGCGCGCTGCTCACCGCCGCGAGCGTCGCTTCACGGGCCTTGATCCTGCCGGCGCTCGCGCTAGGCGATCCCGCCGATCCCGGGTTCGGAACGATGTTCTTCGGGGCGCTGGTCCTCATTCACGCGCCCCTCGTGCTGCCGCTGCCGGCCGGTGGCGGCGGTATCGAGGTGGCGTTCTTGTCGGGCTTCGCGGGCGACTTCGGCACCCACCAGGTCTGGATGTTGGTCGCGTGGCGGTTCTACACCTCCTTCGTGCTCACCGCGATCGGCGTCTACGCGATGATCCGGACGCTGGGTCTCGCCGCCGCGCGCAAACTCGTGACTTTCGGGTGGTTCAAGGGCTCGAAGAAGCGTATACTGTGACAATGACCACGCGGATGGAGCAGGATCCCCTCGGCGAGCTGCCGGTCCCGGCGGCGGCGCTGTACGGCGTACAGACCGAGCGGGCGCGGCAGAACTTCCCCATTTCGCATCTGGCGCCGCTCGCGCCGTTCGTGGACGCGGTCATCCGGATCAAGAAGGCCGCCGCGCTCACGCACAAGGAGACCGGACGGCTCGAGGCCAAGCTCGCCGACGCCATCGTCCGGGCCGCCGACGAGATCCTGGGCGGCCAGCACCGCGACCAGTTTGTGGTGGATCCGTACCAGGCCGGGGCCGGCACGTCGCACCACATGAATGCCAACGAGGTGTTGGCGAACCGCGCCAACGAGCTGCTGGGCCAACCGCGGGGGGCGTACAAACCGATTCACCCCAACGATCACGTCAACATGGCGCAGTCCACCAACGACGTGATTCCGACCGCCATCCGCCTCGCTGTCCTCGCCCAGCTTCCCGACTTGCTCGCCGCGCTCGACCACCTGGCCCAGGCCTTCCTCGCCAAGGGCAAGGCGTTCGACGACATCCTCAAGGCCGGTCGCACGCATCTCCAGGACGCCACACCGATCCGCCTGGGCCAGGAATTCACGGCCTACGGTCACACCATTGAGCGGAACCGGGCCCGCATCGCGCAGGCGGCGGACGGGCTGCGCGACATCGGCATCGGCGGCACGGCCGTCGGCACGGGCCTGAACGCCGAGCCGCGCTATCCCGAGCTGATGGTCAAGCACCTCGGCGCGATGATGAAGACGCCGCTGCGCGTGGGGACCGACCGCGTCCAGCTGATGCAATCGATGGGCGACGCCTGCGCGTTCTCGGGCGCCCTGCGCACGTATGCGGTCGACCTGAGCAAGATCGCGAGCGACATCCGGTTGCTCGCTTCGGGCCCGCGCACCGGCATCGCCGAGATCCTCCTGCCGGCGGTGCAGCCGGGCTCGAGCATCATGCCGGGCAAGGTGAATCCGTCGATCGCCGAGATGGTGAACATGGTCTGCTTCCAGGCGATCGGAAACGACGTGACGGTCGCGACGGCCGCCGAGGCGGGGCAGCTCGAACTCAACGTGATGATGCCGGTGATCGCCCACAACGTGTTGTTCACGATGCTGATTCTCACGAACGCGAGCCGTGTCTTCGCCGACCGCTGCGTGGATGGCATCGCAGCCGACGCCGCCGCGTGCGAGCACTGGCTCGACCGCAGTCCCGCGCTTGTGACGGCGCTGGCGCCCAAGATCGGCTACGCCGCCGCGGCCAAGCTCGCCAAGGAAGCGGTCGCCAAGAACGTGACGGTGCGGCAGCTGGTGATGGAGAAGGGCGTGCTCAAGGGGAAGGAGTTGGACGAGGTGCTGGACCTGCGCGCCATGACCGACCTGGGCGTGCCGGGCGAACGGCGATAACCACACACCACACAGGGAGCGCTGCATGAACTGGATCGTGGCAGGATTGATCGCAGGCGTCGTGGCGTGGCTCGTGGACTGGCTGATGTGGGGCAAGATCTTCACGAAGGGGATGGAGTTGTTCATGATGAACATGTCGCCTGAGGAGATGAAGAAGTTCATGCCGCAGGCGATGGTGAAATCCTTCCTGATGGCTCTTGCTTTCGGTGTGATTCTCGCGGGATTCTACGGGCGCTTCCGCAGCGACCTCTGGGTGCAACCCGGTGGTCCGATTGCCGGCATGGAGTTCGGGGCCGTGCTGTGGCTGCCGACGATCGCACTATCGACGGTCGGCAGCGGCATCTGGTACGTCAAAGCGCGTCCCCTGCAAATGGCGACGTTTTGGGCGTGGCTGGCTCGTTTGTTGGCTTCGGGGCTCGCTGTCGGGCTGCTGATGAAGTAGCGCCACAGGAGCGCTCACGCGGGGCCGGTGACCGTTCTCACGGACGCCGGCCCCGCATTCTTGTAATTCTGTCTCTATGACCAGACTCCTGCTGTGCGGCCTCGCGCTCGCGTGTCTCGCGCCCGTCGCTCGTGCCCAGCGCCGCGTGCGCATCGGCGGCACCGTGTCGCGCATTTCGATCGAAGACGGCAGCGGCCAGGCGCATGCGTTCCCGTCGATCGGCGGCTCGCTCGCCGTGATCACGGGCGACGACGCCGAGATGGGCGTCACGATTGCGCGCTACAACGATCTGTCGTCCGACGCCTGCACCCGCGCGTTGACATTCTACGGCCTCGACTCGTACTACTATCCGATCGGGCCGAAGGGCGTGGCGCCGTTCGCGTCGACGCAGATCGGTCTCGCGCGCGTCACCGAATCGAGCCCGCACTTCGGCTGCGGCCTCTTTCCGACCACCGCGACCACCAACGAGCTGGGCTTCGCATACGGCATGGGCCTCCGCATCAACATCGGACCCGAGATCGTCGGCGTCGTCCAAGGGCGGTTCTTCCAGGTCCCCAACAGCGCGATTCAGGCGCTGGAGGCGCGGGCGGACCTGTCGGTGGCCTTCGGCAAGCCGCGCCCGACGCAATTGCTCGCGGGCACGGTGGGACCGGAAGCGAGTTATCTGATTCATTTGAGCGGACCGCTTGAGGCGCGCGCGCCGTTCGTCGGCGTGCGCTTCCGCCGCGACACCAAGAAGTCGGGTTCGATCGGCCTGCAGATCGACTACGCGCCGTTCAAGATCACCGGCAGCTGTTCGAGCGACTGCCAGCCGACGGCGATTCTCTTCGCGCCGGGCTACGAGGCGTCGGCGCATCCGTCGTGGGGCCGCTTCTACGGCGTGATCGGCGCGCTGCTCGCGGGCTTCTACACGCAGGGCCCCGATCGCGGTGTCGCCCAAGGCGCCCACGGCGGCCTCGGCGCCGACATCAATTCGGGCAAGCTCGTGTGG
>DATLWA010000152.1:0-8427 GCA_035576905.1 Gemmatimonadales bacterium | reverse complement strand
TGCAGGCGAGCCTCCCCTCGATGGCGATGGCGTTCTCCACCACGTCCTCGCTCGCGACGCTGCCCACGATGCTCGACGCCGGACGCGAGATGAAAATGTCGCCGCCGCTCGCGAGCTTCGTGCTGCCGGTGGGCGCGAGCGTGGGCCGGGCGGGGAGCGCGCTCTATCAGGCGGTGGCGGTGCTGTTCGTCGCCCAGCTGTACGGCGTGCCGTTCGGGTTCACCGAGATGTTCCAGGCGGGCGCGGCGGTGTTCCTCGCCTCGCTCACGGTGGCGAGCGTGCCCGCCGCGAGCGTCGTCAGTCTCACGCCCGCCTTCGCGCAAACCGGCCTGCCCTTCTCCGGCATGACGCTGCTCATCGGCATCGACCGCATCCCCGACATGTTCCGCACCATGACCAACGTCACCGGCGACCTCACCAGCGCCGTCGTGGTCGCCAGTATCGAAGGGGAGAAGCTCGAGTGATCTGGTGGGCGGTTCCCGCCGTGTATGCCGTGTTCTTTGTCGTCCTCGTCTACCGCTACCACCGCCGCTTCCCGCACCTCAGCGCCTATCCGCCGCAGACCACGGGTCCGCTCGTCTCCGTGATCGTTCCGGCGCGCGACGAAGCCGCCAACATCGACGCGTGCGTCAGATCCATCCTCGCCACGTCCTACCAGCCGATCGAAGTGATCGTGGTGGACGACCGCTCGCGCGACGACACGGCGCGCATTGTCGCGCGCATCGCGCGCGAGCCCGCGAGCGCCGGCCGCCTCACGCTGCTGCGGGGTGACGAGCTACCCGCGCGCTGGTTCGGCAAGCCGTGGGCGCTCATTCAGGGGTACCGCCGGGCGAAGGGTGAGATGCTGCTCTTCGCCGACGCCGACACGCGCCACACGCCGGAGCTGATCCCACGAGCCGTGGCCGCGTTGAGCGCCGAGCACGTCGACCTGGTGACGGTCCTGTCGCGCCAGGAGATGCTGTCGTTCTGGGAGCGGCTGGTGCAGCCGCACGTCTTGCTCGCGCTGGCGGCGCGCGTCGGCGACCTGCGCCGCGTGAACCGCACGCGCGTGGCGTGGAACGCGATCGCCAACGGCCAGTTCATTCTCACACCGCGCGCGTCCTACGAGGCGGTGGGCACCCACGACGTCGTGAAGCACAGCGTGGTGGAAGACCTGGCGCTGGCGCAGGCGTACGTGCGCGCCGGCCGCGATCTCTTCCTGGTGCACGGCGCGGAATACATGGTGACGCGGATGTACTCGAGTCTCGCCGGTATCGTCGAGGGCTGGAGCAAGAATCTCGCGTCGGGCGTGCCGCTGATGCTGCCGCCCGTCCGTCTGTTGCGCCGCGTCGCGCCGTGGCTGATGTGGCTGCCCAGTCTCGTCTGGGTCCTGCCGGTGGCCTGGCTCGCCACCGGCGCGCCCGCCGCGCTCGCGACGGTCGTGATTTCGCTGCTCGTCTGGTTGGAGATCTACTGGCAGGAACAGGCGCCCGTCGGCTACGCGCTGCTCTTTCCCTTCGGCGCGCTGGTCGTCGCATTCATCATGTTGCGTTCGGCCTGGCGGGGACGGCGCAAGATCGTGTGGAAGGGGCGGGTCTACTCGGCGCGCTAGCCGCCGAACATCTCCCCCGCCGTCCGCGCCGCAAGCATCACCCCCACCACCACGCTCGCCACCGCCGAGCTCAGGTGCAGCAGCGTCGCCCATTGAGCGCCGCGGCGCGACGCGAGCCGCACCAGGCTCGCCAGCGACACGGTGACCACCAGCATGCCGAGCGCCGTGCCGCCGCCGAACGCCGCGAGGTAGGCGAGCTGCACGCCGCGCGTCGGCGCCGCCGCGACCACCAACAGCAACACCGCCGCGCTGCCCGCGAGCCCGTGCAGCAGGCCGAAGCCGAGCGACCGGCGCGCATCGGGGCGCGTATGCGGATGCGCGTGCGTCGCGTCGTGGGCGTGACTGTGCAGATGGAGGTGCGGGCCGGCGTCGTGCGCGTGCAGGTGCATGTGCCAGCGCCCGCGCGCGTAGCGCACGATCACGGCGCCGCCGAGGATCACGAGCAACAGCCCCACGAGCACGTCGGCGGCGGGGAACAACCGCGCGGGCAGGTGCACGCCCAGCGCGATCATCACGAGTGCCACGACGGCGATGCTCGCGGTGTGGCCCAGCGCCCACACCAGCCCTAAACGACAGGCGTCGATCAGCCGTCCCTGGCGCGCTGCTAGCGTCGTGACAGCCGCCAGGTGATCCGGCTCGAACGCGTGGCGGAAACCCAGCAGCAGGGCGACACCGGAGACCGCGAGCACCGTAGGCGTCATGGCCGCCAATGTAGCCCCGGCGGCTATGAAGAAGTAGTGAAGGCGGCGCGACGATGCCACATTAGCCGGGCCGCGTGCAACCTTCGGTGGCACATCACTATCCAAGGGGCTGCATGATGATCTCAGCCCCCGGGGAGCCGATCCTGAGGAATCACCAGGCCCAGGCCAGAGCGGACGCCGACGCGGTGGATGCGGAGCTGGCCGCCACCGGCGACGGACGCGCGTTCGAGCGGTTGTACCGCTCGCACGCGGCGCGGATTCACAGTCTGGTGCGGCGCATGATCGACGCCGACGTCGCCGACGACGTGACGCAGGACATTTTCGTGCGGGCCTGGGAGAAGCTGGCGACGTTCCGCGGCGAAGCGGCGTTCGGCACGTGGCTGCACCGGCTGGCGATCAACGTCGTGCTGGGCAAGCGCCAGGGTGTGGCGACCGAACGCAGCCGCCGGGACGATTCGGCCGGCGCGTTGGACGAGCTGCCCACGCGGCACGTCACGCTGGAGCTGGGAATCGATTTCGAGGAAGCGATCGAGCGGCTTCCCGAGGGTGCGCGGCAGGTGTTCGTGTTGCACGACATCGAAGGCTACCGCCACGAGGAGATCGCGCGGTTGCTGGGGGTCGTGCCGGGGACGTCGAAATCGCAGCTGCATCACGCGCGCATGGCGCTGCGCAAGCACCTGGAGCGCTAAAGGAGCAGGATGATGACACACTGGACCGAACGGCTGAGCGAATATCTCGACGGCACCCTGGGCGGCGCCGAGCGGCTCGACTGCGAGCGGCACCTGGCCGACTGCGCCGAGTGCACCGCGACGCTGGACGAGCTGCAGCGCGTCGTCGCACGCGCCCGAGCCTTGGAGAACAGACCGCCGCGGGCCGACTTGTGGACCGGCATCGCGGCGCGCATCGGCGTGTCGCGGCCCGGCGTCGCGAGCCTCACCGAGCACCGCGCGCGCCGTCGCATCGCGTTCACGCTGCCGCAGCTCATGGCCGCGAGCATCGCGCTGGTGCTGCTGTCGGCGGGCGGCGCGTGGCTCGCCTTGGCGCCGCACCCCCACGCCGCGACGGCCCTGCCCGTCGCCGCGGGCGACGCCGGCGCCTATCGGCTCGCCGCGTACACCAAGGCCCGTGGGGTGCAGTACGACCAACAGGTCGCCGAGCTGCAGGACGAGCTCGACGCCAATCGCGGCCGCTTGGACACCGCGACGGTGCGCGTGATCGAAAAGAATCTCGGCATCATCGACGCGGCGATCACGGAGGCGCGCCGGGCACTCGCCTCCGATACCGCCAGCGCGTACTTGAACCTGCACCTCGCCGATACCATGCGGCGCAAACTGCAGCTGCTGCGCACCGCGACCAGTCTGGCGCGCGCGCAGAGCTAGAGAGGGAAACAGCAATGTTGCTCACGTTGGCCGCACTGGCGGCGCTGGCGCTGCCGCAGACCGACACGACGATCGCCGTCCGGCCGGGCACCCGGCTCGATGTCAACAACTTCGGCGGCTCGATCACCGTCAAGGCCTGGAACCAGAACACGGTACGCGTGCAGGCCGACCACTCGGAACGCGATCAGATCGAGATCTCGGCCGGCCCCACCGTCGTCTCGGTGCGCTCCGCCGGCCGCCGCGGCACGCCTCACAGCGTCGACTACATCATCTCGGTGCCGGCAGCCACGAGCCTCACGCTGTCGGGCGTCTACACGGACATCACCGTCGAGGGCGTGACCGGCGAAGTCTCGGCCGAGAGCGTGCAGGGTGAGATCATCTGCCGCGGCGGTTCCGGCAACATTTCGCTCAAGTCGGTGGAAGGCGCGCTGACGCTGGAGAAGGCGCACGGCCGTATCGATCTCAACACGGTCAACGACAACATCACCGTGACCGACGTCGTCGGCGACATCACCGCCGAATCCGTGGACGGCGACATCGAGCTCAGCAACGTCGAATCGTCCAACATCGATCTCACCACCGTGGACGGGGGCGTGAGCTACGACGGCACCATCAAAGACGGTGGTCACTACAGTCTCTCGACACACGACGGCGACGTCGAAATCGGCATCGCGCAGGGGACCAACGCCACGGTGTCGGTCTCCACATTCGACGGCGACTTCGAAGCGGACTTCCCCGTGAGCGTCACGAACACGACCAAGCGGCGCTTCACCTTCACGCTCGGCACGGGCAGCGCCCGGATCGAGCTGGAATCGTTCGACGGCGACATCCATCTGCGCCGGCCGGGACAGGCCGGCCCTTCAAGGAAATACAAGGTGAGAAGTCACAACGACAACGAGGACAACCAATGACCACGCGCGCACTCATCGGCATCTTGCTCGCCGGCGTCGCCTCCACGGCCGCCGCCCAGAGCGCTGACTTCCACTGGACCGGCAAGCTCGCCCCCGGCCAGCGCCTCGAGATCAAGGGCGTGAACGGCGACGTGCGCGCGACGGCCGCGACGGGCGATCAGGTCACCGTCACCGCCCACAAGCACGCGCGCCGCAGCGATCCCGACGACGTGAAGATCGAGGTGGTGCCGTTCGCGGGCGGCGTCGCGATCTGCGCGGTGTATCCCACGCCGTCGCGCGCCCGCGAAGAGAATTCCTGCGAGCCGGGCGACTCCTGGCACTCCAACACCGAAGACAACGACGTGACCGTGGACTTCGTCGTGTCCGTGCCCAAGGGCGTGGAGTTCGACGGCCAGACCGTGAACGGCGAAGCCGCGGCCGACGGGCTCACGGCCAACGTCACGCTCGGCACCGTGAACGGCGGCATCCAGCTGTCGACCACGGGCTACGCCGAGGCGCGCACGGTGAACGGCTCGATCGTAGCGACCATGGGCCGGGCCGATTGGACGGGGCCGGTCGAGTTCACGACGGTGAATGGCGGGATCACGCTCAATCTGCCGGCGAACTTGAACACCGACATCCGCGCCGAGACCCTGAACGGCGACATCGATTCGGACTTCCCGATGACGGTGAGCGGCCGGTTCGGCCCGCGGCGCGTGCGCGCGACCATCGGTCAGGGCGGTCGCACGCTCGAGCTGAAGACGGTGAACGGCAGTATCAGGCTGAGAAAGAACAGCTGATCATTCAGTTCTGGGCCCGCTGGCGGCGCTTGAGCCACATGGTCAGGCCGGTGATGACCTGGGCCAGCGCCGCCAGACTCGCCAGCGACACCAGGATTTTCCCCGGGATGCCGAACATGTCGCCGGTGTGGAGCGCGCGATTGGCCGTGACCAGGCGCGTTCCCGCCGGCGCGCCCCGCGAGCCTTCCGCGAACAGCACCTTACCGTCGTAGGGGTTCAGCACGATCAGGCTGCGGCCGCCCGGCGTGCGATCCTCCGGGTAGCGCGCTCGCACCACATACGCTTCGCCCGGTCCCGCCACGTTGATCAGGAACGGCGCGGCGCCGGGCAACGCCGCCCGCGCGAGCACCAGCGCGCTGTCTGGGGTGATGGGCGTCGCCCCCGCAACCACGGCGACGCGCGGATTGGGCCGCGGCGTGGGCTGGGACCCCGTCATCTTGTAGAACAGCGGCGTCGTCACGCTCTCGAACCCGATCACCAGCCCCGTCGTCGTGAGCGCCAGCAAGAATATCAACGCCAGCACGCCCGTCGTGTTGTGGATGTCGAACCACGTCGTCCGCAGCGCTGCCCCACGCCACGTCACCCGCACGCGCTTCAGCGGCCACCACAGATACAACCCCGACAGCAGCATCAGCAGCAGCACGACCGCGGCGGCGGAGGTGATCTTGCCGCCGATGTCGTGCGGGCGCCGCGGCAGCAGCAAGTGCGTGTGCAACTGGTGGATGGTGTTCAACCAGTCGGGCGCGGTCTGCTCACCCAGGATCTCCGCGGTGTACGGATTGACGAACACGTCGGCGCGCTGGAGGCCGACTTCGTAAGAAAAGTCGGGTCGGGTCGCCACGACAAACGCGCCGATGGTGTCCTTGGGGTAGGCGTGCTGCACGGCCGCGGCGATCTGCGCCAGGGAGAGCCGCTCGCCCTGCGGCGTCACGTACGACCGATGGGGATGCAGCGCCCGCTCGAGCTCGGTCTCGAACGCCATGATGCTGCCGGTGATTGCGAGTATCGCAATGAACGCGCCCGCGACCAGGCCGAGCCAGAGATGGATGTCGAAGAGCAGCGGACGCAGGCGCACGGCGGGCCTCGGTGACAGTGATGGGTCGTCTTACGGATGCGTCAACCTGCCGGAACGTCGCCTCAACCTACATCTTGGGGAGCATGACCAACCCGGATAAGGTCTGGTCCATGTGGCTGCTGGTGCCGCTGGGGCTGTTGGGCCCTCCCGTCCTCGGCATCTTCCTGGTGGGGTTTCTGCCGCACCCGCTCTCGACTAACGGCAGCGTGGTAGGCTTGATGTTGTTCCCGTTCCTGGCGGCGGGGATCGTCGCATTCGCGGCGGCGCGCGCCGAGCCGGGGGCGAAGCGCGTGATCTTCGCGCTGCTGGCGGGCGGTAACATCCTGCTCTGGTGCTTGATTCTCTTCGTCGGGATGCTGGCGCCGTAAAAAGCCACACCCCGCGCTGTGATGGTACTGCTCCGGCACTAGTCATCCGCCATCGTAGCCCCGTCCATTCCAGGGGCCCGTGGTGCTGCGGGAAACACTCGCCCGCACCGAGCAGATCGACGATCTCCGCGAACTATTTCGCGTGCTCGGCTACGACGCGGCGTGGGAACCTGTGCCACCCGGGCCCTGGCTGGGCGACGCGGCAGCGGGCGCGGGCGTCACGGACGCCGCCCTGGTGGCGCGGCACGGCGCGTTCCGCGTCTTCGGTCTCACCGCGCGTGACCCCGAGCGGGCTGCCCGTCTCGCGGCGCAGCGGCTCGCGTCGCACGCCGAGCGTGGGCTCGCCTGCGTCCTGGGCGACGCGCCCCGCCGACTCGTACTGGGCGGTTGGCGCGCCACCGGCACCGGGCTCACGTTGCGTCATGCGGTCGTGCCGCAAGAGCGGCCGCCGGGCAGCGCGCTCGCGCTGCTCGAGCGTCTGCGGCCCGGCGCCGACGAGTCACCGCTCGCACTCGGTCTGCGCATTGGCGACGCCCTCGCCACGGAGACCGTGGGACCGCGGTTCTTCCGCGCGTTTTGCAGTGTGCTCGATCGCTTCACCGCGCAGCTGGCTGCGCCGCGCGCCGTCGCCGATCGCCACGGGCTCGCGCTTACGGCGCTCACGCGCGTGCTCTTCCTCTATTACGTCCAGGCGAAGGGCTGGCTCGACGGCGACGCGCGCTACTTGCCGCACCGGCTCGACGCGGCGCTCACCGCGCGGCGCCACTTCCATCGTCAGGTCCTGCATCCGCTCTGCTTCGGCGCGCTGAACAAGCCGGCAGGCGACCGCGGCGCCGCCGCCCGGACGCTGGGCCATCTGCCGTTCCTGAACGGCGGCTTGTTCTCCCCGACCCCGCTGGAGCGGCGCCACGGCCCGGCGGTGTGGCCCAACGCGCTGTGGCGCGACGCGTTCGACGACCTGTTCGAGCGCTTCCACTTCTCGGTGCGCGAGGAAGAGAGCGCCGCGCTCGTCGCCCCGGACATGCTCGGCCGCGTGTTCGAAGGCGTGATGGATCCCGCCGAGCGTCGCACCAGCGGCAGCTACTACACGCCCGCCGAGATCGTGCGCGATGTCGTGCGCGCGGCGCTCGCAGCGGTCCTGGTGAGTCGGTTCCAGTTGTCGACCGCCGCGGCGGAGCGCTGGGTTCACTACGGGGTGGCGCCGCCGTCGCCGCCCGATCTGCGGCGGCTCGCGGTGCTCGACCCCGCCGCGGGGTCAGGGGCATTCCTGCTGGGAGCCTTGGAGGAAATCACGGCGCTGCGCTGCGCCACAGGCGAAATGCCGCGTGCCGCCGTCCGCCGCTCGGTGCTCGCGGAATCGCTCTACGGCGTGGACGTAAAGCCCACCGCCGTACGCCTCGCCGAGCTGCGACTGTGGCTGGCGCTCGTGGCCGACGACGCGACCAGCGATCTCGCGCTGGTCGCACCGCTGCCGAATCTCGATGGCCATATCCGCGCCGGGGATGCCCTGCTCGATCCCCTCACCGTCGCGGCGACGCTCGGCGGCGAGACGGCGCTCATCGGCGCCCGGGCTGAGGTCCGGCGTCTGGAAGTGGCACGGCGGCGCCTCTTCCACCTCGCGGG
>DATLWA010000151.1:0-2777 GCA_035576905.1 Gemmatimonadales bacterium | reverse complement strand
CTTCGTGCTGTCCCTCGGCACCGACCAGGTACTGCACGTGCTCGGCCTGTACCCACCGTGGCCGCAACGCATGGCGGACCCGCTGTTCGGACTCGCGACCGCGTACCGCCTCGTGTTCAACGTCGCCGGCGGCTACATCGCAGCGAAGCTCGCGCCCGCCAACCCGATGAAGCATGCCATGATCCTGGCGTGGATCGGCCTCGGGCTAAGCCTCGTCGGCCTCGCCGCCCAGATCGCCAAGCCGCAGCTTGGCCCCCTGTGGTACCCGATCATCCTCGTCGTCACTGCCGTCCCCTGCGCCTGGCTCGGCGGCAAAATCGCCACCCGGAGCGTCGCATGAACAAGATCATCCCGTTCCTCTGGTTCGACGGTAAGGCCGAGGAAGCTGCGAAGTACTACGTCGCGATCTTCAAGAACTCGAAGATCATGTTCGCGAACCCGATGACCGTGAGCTTCCAGCTCGAAGGCCAGCCGTTCTATGCCCTGAACGGCGGGCCGCAATACAAATTCACGCCCGCCATCTCGCTGTTCGTGAACTGTGAGACCCAAGCCGAAGTGGACGACCTCTGGAATAAGCTCTCGGCCGGCGGCCGGATCGAGCAGTGCGGCTGGCTGCAAGACAAATACGGCCTGTCGTGGCAAATCATTCCCACGGCGCTGGGCCGGATGCTGCAGGACAAGGATCCGACCAAAGCGAAACGCGTGATGGACGCGATGCTGCAAATGAAGAAGATCGACATCGCAGGGCTGCAGCGCGCCTACGATGGGAGGTGAGTCCGCTCGGCGGGAGCGCGCTACAAGCGATACGCCGTCAGCGTCCCCGCCGCGGTCTTGAGGAACAGCATCCCCGCCACGTCGTCCACCGCATAAACCGGCTCGCGGTCCTTGCCGAGGTCGATGCGCGACTTGGGCTGCCCCGTGTCCTTGTCGATCTGCAACAGGACGTTGCCGTTGCCGTCGGGCGACTTGGTCAGCATGAACACCGCCCCCGGCGTGGCGAGCGACGCCTTGAAGCGCTTCGACGCCAGCGCCGCCGCCTGGTGCGAATAGCCGGCGAGCTGCGCGCCGCCCGTCGAGTACGCCGTCGCCAGCTGCCCGGTGAAACGCTTGGCGTTGGAGTCCGTGGCCTGGCGTGATGCCTGCGCGAACGCGTCACCGTAGGCGGAGGCCGCCGCACCGTAGAGTCCCGCGCGTACCGCCTGAATGCGATACAGAGCCCGGAGTAGTCCGGGAAGTTGCGGCGCCGGGTTATAGACTTGCTGCTTCACCGCGCCGTCGCGCCCCATCAGGACGAGATTCTGCGACGACGTCAGTACGATCCCGCTCGCGCGCAGCTCCATGTCGGTGGGATCTTCGCCGCCCTGCATTTTCACCTCAGCGCCGAGCGGCTTGTACGTGCCCGCCGTGCGATCGACGGCGTAGAGCATGTGATCGTGACTCGCGAACACGTATAGCGTGTTGCCTTCGATCACATGGTGCAGCGCATAGCGCGCCGCGTTGTAGTTGTCCTGGTTCAGCGGCTTGCCGCTCTCGATCGCATCCTTGAACTTGGGCGCGCCCGTCGTCAGATCGATGACGTTGACTTCGGCATTGGTCGCCGCATCGGGCCGTGAGATATAGAGCAGGCCCGCGGGCGTCAGCTCCGCATACTCGAGCTGGCCTTTGATCTTCACGTCCTTCTGCAGTTTGAGCGTGGCGGTCGCCACGTCCAGTACGTTGACGAACGTCTTCGACTCGGCATCGACCGCGAGGACCGCGGATCCACCTGAGACCAGCGCGTTGGTGACCGTGCCGCGCATGCGCAGGGGCTTGGCGTTGATCGTCGTGCCGTCGGTGTAGCGCACCACGGAGAGACCAGTCTGCACCACGCCGTTCACGATCTTCACGTTGCCCGTGGCCTGATCGGCCGGCGGCGACTCGGGCATCATCACGATCCCAGCGGGATGCTGCAGGATGTCGTGTACCCAGCCGTCGGCTTCCGCGGGCTTGGCCCAGAGCGGCTGGCCGTCCGCCAGGCGATAGGCCATCAGACGATTGTCGAAACTGACATAGATGCGGTCGGGCTGGTCGAGCGACGGATAGAGGTTGACATGGCGCCCGGGATTGCCGGCGCGCGCCGTGGGCAGCGTCGCCGACCAGCGCACGGCGCCGGTCTTGGCGTCGACGCCCTTCAATCCCATGAGCGTCTGCACCACGATCATGTCGGGCCCCGCCTGCAGCACCTCGAGCGAGGTGCGCTCGGAGGCGCCGCGCTCCATGCGCTGCATCAGGCCGCCGAACCCGGTCTTCTTGGGCCCTGCCTGCTCGAACAGCGACTCGCTCACCCAGCGCTGCGCACCGGTCTGCAGATCGTACAGTGCGACGATCGCGGGCCCGCTCGTGCGCCGGCCGTGGACCAGCAGGGTGCCGCTCTGCGGCAGCACGCGGCGCGTGACGATTTGCGCGAGGCCCAGGACGCGGGAATCGAACACGACGACGCCCGTCACCGGGTCGAACACCAGCAGCAGGCCGGGGCGCGCCGCCTCCATCAACAGCGACCCCTCTACCATGCGGACGCTGTCGGCGGGCAGGCCGCCGAGCTCCGCCTTCTCCCACGCCACCTTGCCGAGGTCGATGTCGACGCCCGCCAGCTCACGGTCGGTCGAGACCAGCAGCACGCCCGCGGGCGTCACCTGCTGCCAGGCGATGGTGCCAGGCACCTGGACCATCCAGGCGGGAATCGCGCCGCCGGGGACGGGGCGCTGCTGGATCGTTGGGGTGCCCTGCGACTGCGCGGC
>DATLWA010000150.1:0-2496 GCA_035576905.1 Gemmatimonadales bacterium | reverse complement strand
GGGCGAGCCCCAGCGGCGTGGCGTTGACGGCGACATCGGTCGCTTCGCCGTCCTTCCAGATGGCGGCGCGCGTGCCGTGCTCCGCCGCCCAGGCCACGAACCGCTGGGCGCGCTCGGGCGCGCGCGAGCGCACGCGCAGCTCGGCGCCCGCGTCCGCGGCGGCGATCGCCACCGCGCGGGCCGAGCCGCCGGTGCCGATCACCAGCCAGCGCCGCGCGCCGTCCGCTCCCAGCGCCGCGAGCGCAGCGCGGACACCGGACACGTCGGTGTTGTCGCCCACCAGCACGCCGTCATCCACCCAGAACGTATTGCACGCGCCAGCCTTGGCGCACGCATCGGTTTTGCGCGCGACGTGGCGTTCTACCGCTTCCTTATGTGGGACGGTGACGTTGCCGGCGGCGCCCACGGCCGTGAGCGCCGTGAGCACGTCGCTGAGGGCGGCCGCGCGCACGCGGAGACCGACGTACACCGCGTCCAGCCCGAGGGCCCCGATGGCGGCGTTGTGCATCGCGGGTGAGAGCGAGTGCGCGACCGGGTCGCCCAGGATCGCGAGCAGCCGGGTGTTAGCGCCGATCTCCACTCTGCCGCTCCCGCGCCAGCCGCTCGGTCACGGCCGTGCTCAGCGCCTCGAGCTCGGCGCAGGTGTCGCGATAGACGTCGAGATCGCCGCCGAAGGGATCGCTCACCTCGGCATCCTCGCCGTCGCGGCCGGCGTATTCGCCCAGCACGAACACGCGGCCCTCGCCGCCCAGCTCCTCGACGCGCGCCCGATGGTGGCGCGCCATGGTCAGCACCAGATCGGCGCCTTCCACCAGCTCGCGGGTGAGCAGCCGGGCGCGATGCCCCGACAAGTCGAGCCCGCGCTCGAGCCCCACGAGATACGCGCCCTCCGACGCGGGCGCGCCGTCCCAGGCGCCGGTGCCGGCGGAGCCCACTTCGATTTCGGGAAAGCCGCGCGCGGTGAGGTCGCGCCGCAGCAACGCTTCGGCCAGCGGGCTGCGGCAGATATTGCCGGTGCACACCAGCAGGATCCGCCGGATCATGGCGCGAGATGCCCCACCGCGCGACGCAGCTCGGCGAGCGGGATCGCGCCTTCGCGCACGAGGCGCGGCCGCGGGCGGGTGCAATCGACCACCGTCGAGGGCGGCGAATTGCCGAGCACCCCGCCGTCGAGCACCAACAGGCGTCCGTCGGCGATGGCCGGGGCGAAGTCCCGCTCGATCGCCGCCGCCCCCGGTGCGGGCGGTTCGCCGGGCAGGTTCGCGGAGGTCGACGTGACGGGCTCGCCCAGCGCGGCGATCAGGCGCGCCATGCCGCGATGCGACGTCCAGCGCACGGCAAAACCGCCCTCGGGACCGCGCAGCTGGTCGGGCAGTCGCCCGCCGCCGCCGGCCAGGACGATCGTCAGCGGGCCCGGCCAAAACGCGCGCGCCATGGCGCTCGCGCCGTCGGTGAAGGCGAGCCCCTGCGCCTCGGCCATGTCGCGGTTGGCGATCAAGAGCAGGAACGGCTTGTCGGGCCGGCGGCCCTTGAGCTCGGCCAACGCGCGCACATCAGCGGCCTTTGCCCGCGAGCCGAAGCCGTACACGGTTTCGGTCGGATAGGCGAGCAGGCCGCCCGCCCGCAGATGCTGGGCGACGGGCGCGACCGCCCCGTCCACGTCGGCGTCCGAGCGGAAGGGCAGCGGACTCACCGCACCTCACGCGCCAGCGCCTCGGCCAGCCGCAGATCGTCGGCGGTCGTCACTTTCAGGTTGTGCGGCGAATCGGGGACGATCTCGACGGGGAATCCGGCGCGCTCGCACAGCTCGGCGTCGTCGGTGACGGGCGGATTGCGCTCGGCCCGTTCAAACGCTTGATGCAGCATCGCGCGCGGGAATCCCTGCGGTGTCTGGGCGCGCCACAACCGTTCCCGCGGCACAGTCCGCGCGATGCGGTTCAGCTCGTTCGCTTCCTTGACCGTGTCGCCCATCGGAATCGCGGCCACCGCGCCGACGCCTTCACGCGCCAGCGCCACGACGGCGTCCACCGTGCCGCGGCTCACGAACGGGCGCGCCGCATCGTGCACCAGCACGACTTCGACTTCCGGGCCGAGCGCCTGGAAGCCGCGCTGCACCGAGTCGACGCGATGCGCGCCGCCCGCCACGAGCGTCAGTCGCTCGCCCACGAGTTTGCCGAGCCATTCGGGTGGGCGGTCGGCGAACGCCGGCGGCAGCACGACCACGACGTGCGCGACGTCGGGATGCGAGGTGAACGGGCGCAGCGCCCGTAGCAGCATCGGGACGCCGAGGATCGGGCGGAACTGCTTCGGCTCGCCGGGGCCGGCGCGGACACCTGAGCCCGCTGCCACGACCACGACGCCGACGTCAGGCGGCGAGGCGGCGCGCGAGCTCACCGATGCCCTCCAACCCCACCACGTCCAGCCCGTCCGGCGCAACGCGAGAGCGGGAGGAAAGGAATACGCGACGGAATCCCTGCCGTCCCGCTTCGGCGAGCC
>DATLWA010000149.1:0-10908 GCA_035576905.1 Gemmatimonadales bacterium | reverse complement strand
CGAACAAGACGACGCGTCGCGCCCGGCTGCGCGTGCGCGAGGTCCGGCCAGAATTATTGGGTGGTTTGCAGCCCCCGCGCGCGCTCGTGGTGCCGCCGCGCTCGCGGGCCGCGGACACGGTGCCGGCGGTGCCGCGGCGCCGGGGTCGCGAGCGGGCCGGCGGACTGGTGGTGGACAGCACGGGGCCCCTGGGCCTGGGTGTGCGGCGGGTGCGGGTGGACCTGCCGTGGGACGCCAGCGTTTATCCGCCGCTCGTCGCCGTGCGGCTGCGCGCGTCGCTGGCGCAGGCGATGCGGCGCCGCGAGCAGGGCGCGCGCCCGCTGCGGCAGCTGGGCGAGGGCCGGCTGTTCGAATCGCTGCGCGAGTGGGTGCCGGGCGACGACCTCCGGCACATCGATTGGAAAGCAACAGCGCGGCGCCGCAAGGTCATCACGCGGCAATACGAGGTGGAACGCCGCCAGCACGTGATGCTGGTGCTCGACCTGGGCCGCCTGATGACCGAGGAAGCGGCGGGCGTGGCGCGGCTCGACCACGTGGTGCAGGCGGCGCTCGAGCTGGCCTACGCCGCGGCGCAGCACGACGACAACGTCGGCATCATGACGTTCGCCGCGGGCGTGCAGCATTTCGTGGCGCCGCAGCGCGGCCGCGTGGGCGTGAAGCGGGTGCTCGACGTGCTGGCCGTGGTCGAGCCGCAGCTGGTGGAGCCCGACTATCCCGGCGCCTTTCGCTATCTCGCCGCGCGCAATCGCAAGCGCGCGCTGACGGTGTTGTTCACCGACGTGATCGACCGCTTCGCGTCGGAGGCGGTGGTGGCGAACGTGGCGAGCTTGCGGCCGCGGCATTTGCCGCTCGCGGTGACGCTGCGCAATCCCGAGCTGGACGCGGTTGCCACGGCGCGGCCCGCCGTGCCGCGCGACGCGTTCCGCAAGGCCGCGGCGGAGGAGCTGCTGCACGCGCGCGAGGAGGCGCTCGGCTACATGCGGCGCGCCGGGGTGATCGTGGTGGACGTGCCGCCGGCGCGCGCGGCGCAGGCGGTGGTGACGCGCTATCTCGAATTGAAGCGGCGCGGCCGGTTGTAAGTGATTGCCGTCACACCGCGTGCGCCGCTGTCGTCGTGGCGCCACACTGGGGCGGGCAGTACATTAGCAGCGGTCTCCTCCGGGAACTCCTGATGCATCGTACGACACCGAAACGAGCGCTGACCGTCTGCGCCGCGGCGCTGACCATCACGACGTGTGCCTTCCCGACTGACAACAGTCCCAAGGTGCTCGTGTTGATCGAGGCGCCGCACACGTTCCTGTTGCGCGGCGAGGAGATGAGCGTGCACGCGCGGGCGGTGCGGATCGTCGGGACCGATACGATGGACGTCCCGAACGTGGACTTTGCATGGGCGTCGGGCGGCGGCACTTTGGCGACGGTGTCGAAAGATTGCTGCGGCTACGCCACGATCACCGGCGTGAACAGCGGGCTCGTGGACATCATCGCCAGCGCCGTGAATTACAACCAGGCGACGGCCGGGGACCTGGCGCTGCGCGTGGCCAACCCGCTGGAGATCGACAGCGTGCGGCCGGACAGCGTGCGGTGGGGCGAAGTGATGACGGTCTACGGCATCGGCGTGGACGGCATTTTCCTCTCGAGCCTGAGCGGCGCGAACCTCATCCCGTATCCGTTCTCGGCGTCGCACGACACGGTGACGGGGTTGGGTCAGATCTCCTACTGGGTCCCGCCGCCCGCGCACTCGGACGATCTGTTCTATCTCGGCGCCGGCGTGTTCGGCTTCGCGACCGAGAGCACGCTCGTCAAGCCCGAGGATGTGTACGAACCCAACGACACCCAGCCGTCGTTCATCGATCTCGACGCCGGCGGGCCGTGGCCGGGCACGGCGCTCGCGCCGATCCTGTTCCTGAATCCGGCGCTGGCGTTCGAGGCCCAGGACCGCTTCGGCGAGGGCAGCGACTGGTACAAGTTCCAGCGCACCGACACGACGCAGGCGACGACGTTCATCATCTCGTACCCGTCGTTCGGCGACACGCTGACGCGCACGTTCATGATCGACTCGCTGGGGTGGTCGGGGACGTATGTGTTCCGCCCGTCGGTCTCCTTCACCGGGACCAAGTGGAGTTACTGTCACAATCAGCGCTTCGCGCCGCTGCAGGTGTTCCACGACTCGACGATTCTGGCTCTGAAGACCATGCCGTCCCAGCGCTTCACGATCCTGAGCTTCTTCTCGACGCCGCTGCGCTATGCGATGACGGTGGTGGACGGGTACGTCACGACCGACTCCCGCATCGGGCCCGACAAGTACGAGGAGAACGACATCTGCACGTATGCGGACGTGCCGTCGCAGCACATCAACCTCGCGTCCGGGCAGTTCAACGACACACTCACGATCGACAACCCGTTCGACATCGACTGGTATCGCATCGACATCGGCCCGACCGTCAACGCCGGCGACTCCGTGCGCATCAAGACGTCGTCGCGCCCGTTCGTCGCGTTGCAGGATTCGTCCGACATCGACGTGTACGTGCTCACCGCTCCCGGGGCGTCCTCGATCACGTCGTCGCAGGCCGCCGGCTCAACTGAGTACGTCGCCTTCGCTCCCGTCGCCAACGCCTCGTATTACGTCGTCGTCGTGGACTATGCGGGCGTGCCGACACGCTATTCCATTTGTATGCGGCGCTCGGCACCGCTGACGACGTGCGGCCCGCTCGCGCCCGCGCCGCCCGCACCGGCACCGCGGCCGAAGCTCCAGCTCGCGCCTCGCGGCCTCTTCCGGGCCGCGCTGGCCAAGCCGCTCGCGCCGTGGGTCACCGGGTCGCCGTTCGCGCCGCGCCCCAGGCAATGAGCGGAACCGCCGGGTCCACGATGGAATGCGTGCGCTGCCACACCCCGCTGCCGGACAACAGCAAGTTCTGCTTTGCCTGCGGCTACGACATCACGGGGGGCGGCAGCCTGTCGGCCACCAGCGCGCAAACCGAGTCGTTGATGATCCGGCTGCAGCGCATCGTCGAGGGCAAATACAAGCTCGAACGCCTGCTCGGCAAAGGCGGCATGGGCGCCGTGTTCCTCGCCCAGGACCTGACGCTCGAGCGCGAAGTGGCGATCAAAGTCCTGCCGCCCGACATCTCGCTCGACGACCACGTGGTCAAGCGCTTCCAGCAGGAAGCCAAGACCGCGGCCAAGCTCGATCACCCCAACATCATCCCGATCTACCGGGTGGAGAGCGAAGGCGGGCTCTTCTTCTTCGTGATGAAGTACATCGCCGGCACGTCGCTGGAAGACGTGCTCGATGAAAAGAAGCGCCTGCCGATCGACTACGTGCAGCGCGTCCTGTGGGAAGCGGCCTGCGCCCTCGGTCACGCGCACCAGCGCGGCATCGTGCACCGCGACGTGAAGCCCGCCAACATCATGTTCGACCACGACGGCCGCGTGATGCTCACGGACTTCGGCATCTCCAAAGCGCTGCAAGCCGCGAGCGGCTTCACCGGCACCGGCATGATCATCGGCACGCCGCACTACATGGCGCCCGAGCAGGCCAAGGGCAGCCCGGTCGACGGCCGCGCCGATCAGTACTCGCTCGGCGTCGTGGGTTACCGCATGCTCACCCTGGAGCTGCCGTTCGGCGGCGACTCCGTGCACACCATCCTCTATAAGCACATCTTCGAGCCCGCCCCCCGGACCAGCAGCGTCCGGCAGGACATGCCGCCGCACCTCTCCGAGGCCATCTCGCGCGCGCTCGCCAAAGAACCGGCGCAGCGCTACGCCAACATGGAAGAGTTTGCCACGGCGGTGTGGCCGGAGCAGCCCGTCGCGGCCCCCGGCTCGGGCAAGAGCACGCCGCGGCCCCGGGCCAAGGCGCCGGTCACGGCGGAGTCGCCCACCGAGCTCACACCCGCACCCACGACGCCGTTGCCCGCCGCGAGAGGCAAAGCCCCGCCCCCCGTCGCCAAGAAGAAGGGTGGCAAGGGGCTGTTCGTGGGCGTCGCGGTCCTGGCGGTCGCCGCGGGCGGCTATTTCGTCGTGTTCAAGGGCGGCGCCAAGAATCCGCCGCCACAGCAGACCCAGGCCGCCAATCCGGCCGCCAATCCCGCCACGAATCCGGCCACGAATCCGGCGACGAATCAAGGCGCCACGCAGACCCCTGAATCGACGGCGACGCCGGTGCAGAACAACCCGCCCGCGGTGCAGCGTAACACGCCGCCCGTCACGCGCCGCGAGCGGCGCCGCGAGCTGCGCGAGCTGAACCAGCCGGCCACCGCCGGCGGGTTGCTGACGATCTCCTCCGACCCCATCGGCGCCGAGGTCTATATCGACGGCGTGGACGTGGGCCAGACGCCGATCGTGGAATACTCGGTCGGCGCCGGCAAGCATACGGTCCGCGTCGAGCGCGCAGGCTACAAGACGCAAACCGAGACCGTAACGGTGGGCGCCAACGACACCGTCCGACGGAAGTTCTCCCTGATCGCGGAATGAGCGATATGACCGGACGACTGCGCTGCCTCGCGTTCCTGCTCGCCGCCCTGCTGCCCGCGGGCGCCTCGGCCCAGGCCATCCAGAGCGCCACGCTGCGGCGCGCGCAGCAGGCCTACGACAACCTCGACTACCGCCAGGCCCTGTCGCTCACCCAGGCGTCGCTCAAGGAGCGGCTCACGCCCACCGACCGCGTGCAGGCCTACCAGCTGCTGGGCTTCACGTACAGCGTGCTCGACTCGCTCACCAAGGCGGTGGACGCGTTCAAGCAGGTGGTGTTCATCGATCCCGAGCGCTCGCTCGACCCCAACAAGGTTCCCGCCAAGACGTACGCGACGTTCGAAGTCGCGCTGCGCCAGGTGCTGGTCGTGCGACAGCTGCAGATCGACAGCGGCGCGTTCGTCGCGGGGCAGGGCGGCCTGGCGATTCGCTACGTGGTCACGCAGCCCGCGCGCGTCGTGACCCGCGCCGTGGGCGACAAGGGCAGCTTCCTGGTCGACTCGTCCGTATGGAACGGCCAGGTCAATCTCAGCTGGCCGGCCCGTCTGCCCTCGGGCGACCCGGTGCCGGCGGGCACGTACACCATGGTGGTCGAGGCGCGCATCGGGCAGAACACGGCGTCCACGTCGCAACAGATCCGCGTCGCGGTCGGCTCCGTCGACACGCTGCCGCACCTGACGGCGCTGCCCGGCTACAGCGAGCTGCCCGAGACCGAGATCCCGCCGCGCAGCTGGCGGCCCATGGGGCTCGCGTTCCTGTATACGGGCATCGCGTCGGCCGGCACGCTGGCCATGGAGAACTCGTCGCTCGGCACCGGCTCGCGCCGCGAGCTGGGCGTGATCTCGGGCGCCGCGCTGATCACCGGGTTCATCATGACGACGCTCAAGAAGCCCGCGCCGCGCCAGGCCCAAGGCAACATTCTCTACAACCGCCTGCTCAAGGAGCAGCTGGTGCGGCGCAACAACGAGATCGCGCAGGACAACATCAAGCGCCGCCAGCAGGTACAGCTCACCATCGTGCCGCTGGCCAAGGGGGCCCGATGAAAACGCTCGCGTTGCTCGGGCTCGTGGCGGTCGCCGCCGCATCCGCCGTCCGCGCCCAGCGGGTGCAGGCCGGCGCGCAAATCGCGTTCGGGGATTACCGCGAGGTCTCGAGTGATCTCCACTGGCGCGGCTCGGGTCCCGCCGCGTGGGGCAGCATCACGCTGCGCAAGCTCACGCTCGAGGGGCGCTTCGCCAAGCTGGACTACAAACCGGTGGCGGGGGGCAGTGCCACTGAGGGATTCAAGGCGACGCAGCTCGACGGCGTTGCGCGCTACTACCTGCAGAACCACATCAGCGCCGAGCTCGGCGTCACCAACCGCAAGGCCGACCCGGAGTTCGATGCCCAGTCGATGGCGGCGTTGCGCATCGGCGCGCGCGGGGCCTACGACTTGGGCCCCGGCGCCACCATCGCGCTGCGCGGCAATTACCTCGCCGGCGCCAAGTTCTCAGGCGGCGGCAAAGCGCCGTTCGCCTTCGACATCGGGTTGTCGCTCGCCGTCGGCGCCACGAGCGGCCGCTATCACGTCACCGGCGATTACGACTTCCAGACCGCCAAGCGCAAGACGGTCACCGACGCGCCGCTGCAGCAAACGCTGGCGCGCATCGGCATCGCCTTCGGCTTCTAGGGGCGCGGCTTCGGCTCGAACAGCAGGTCCTGATAATCGAAGCTGAAGTCGGCGAGCGGCGACACCGCCTGCATCGTGAATTGCCGTACCGACCCATCCGGCTGCAGCGTGAACGTGACGAACGCCTCGGCGATGTTCGCCGTGCGCCAACGCGTCTTGAACGTGTCGTGCTGCCAGTGCTCGAGATCCCCCACGAACGCCGCTGAGTGACTGAACCGCAGCACCAGGTGGTCGCCCTCCACGGCGATCGTGGCGTCGCCGTACAACTTGTCGCTGTAGCTCCCCGCATATTGCGCCAGCGCGAGCGACGGCCGCGACGTCGAGTCGCGCGTGGCGCCGGCTGCGTGCTCCACCGAGTCGCCCCACGCCCGGCCCTTCACTTCGTTGTCGTGGAAGATCTTTGCCCAGTCGGTCTCGGGCGCTCCCAGGAACCGATCGAGAATCCAGTACGGCAGCGCCGTGATGATGTCGGTCTCGGCATTGGTGAACAGCACGATGCCAAGCCGTTGGTCCGGCACGAGCAGCGTGCGGGAGGTCATGCCGGCGAGCCCGCCCGTGTGGCTCACGATCTTGTGGCCGCGATAATCGCGCAGCCCCCAGCCCAGGCCGTAGGCCGCGAAGTTGGGCATCAACGGGAGGAACTGCGGCGTCTGCGATTCGTCGCCGATCGGCAGGATGGTCTGCGCCGCCCACATCTGTTTCGTGTCCCGCGGATTCCACAGGGCGCGGCCGGCCGGCGTGCGGCCCGAGTCGAGCTGCGCCAGCAGCCACTTCGCGGCGTCGGTCACGTTTTCCACGATCGCGCCCGCCGGGGCGGTGTTCTGCACGGTGTCGAGCGGCACGATCACGACCTTGCCGTTCTGGAGGCTGTGCGGCGTGGCGGCATTGGGCGTGCTCATCAGGGCGACGTCGGTGCCCGCCTCGGTCATGCCGAGCGGCGTGAAGATGCGCTGCTTGATGAAGTCGTCCCAGCGCCCGTGGCTCGCCGCTTCGACGACGAGTCCCGCCGCGATGTACAGCACGTTGTCGTAGGCGTACGCGGTGCGGAAGCTCGTGACGGGCTTGGCGTAGCGCAGCCGGCGCACGACTTCTTCGCGCGGGTAATCGGAGTGGAACCACACCAGGTCACCCGCGCCCAGGCCCAGCCCCGAGCGGTGCGTGACGAGATCGCGGATGGTGAACTCGCGCGTCACCCACGGATCGGCCAGCTGGAACCACGGCAGGTATTGCTGGACCGGGTCGTCCCACGCGAGCAGCCCGGAGTCCGCGAGCATCGACAGCGCCGCGGTCGTGTACGCCTTGGTATTGGAGGCGATCTGGAAGTAGGTGTGGGCGTCGACCTTGGCGCTATCGCCCCAGCGCCGCACGCCGTAGCCGCGGGCGAGCAGGACTTTGCCGTCTTTGACGATCGCCAGGCCCACTCCCGGGACCTGGAACGTGGCCAGAGCCTGCTGGACGTAGGTGTCGAGGTTCTTGGGGAGCCGGGCCTGTTGGGCGGCGGCGGGGGCGGCCAGCACGATGGCGATGGCGTATGTTCGAAGGGTTCGCATCCGACGAAGATACCTCGAACGGAGGACTCCGCATGTCGCGTCGCGCTCGCCTTCTGGCTCTCGTGGTGTGGGCTGCCGCCGCATGCCGCGAGCGACCTCAGGAGCCTTCCGCCACGCCGGCCGCCGACGTGTCACACGGCGAGGCGGCGATTGGGTCGGCCGCAACGCCGCCGGTGGATGCCGCCGCGCCGCCGCGGACCGAGGCGGCACTGCGCCGCATCCGCATCGTCATCCGCCATGTCAAGCTGACGATCGCGCCGGGGCTCAATTATGACGCCTGGACGTTCGAGGGCCGCGTCCCCGGACCGGTGGTGCGCGTCACCCAAGGCGATACGATCGACTTCACGCTGGTGAACGCCGCCCCGATGCCGCACAGCATGGATTTTCACGCCGCCGAGATTGCCCCGACCCGCGCCTATGTGAACGTCATGCCGGGCGATTCGCTACACTACCGGTTCGTGGCCCGCGTGCCGGGCGCCTTCCTCTATCATTGCGGCACGGCGCCGGTCGCGATGCACATCGCCAACGGCATGTACGGCGCGCTCATCGTGGATCCGCGGAGCCCGCGGCCGCGAGCGCGGGAATTCGTCCTGGTGCAGAGCGAGTTCTACACGCAGAAGGTGGCCGGGCCCGACACGACACGGGTCCAACTCGACTGGCAGAAGCTGCTCGGGTTGGCACCCGACTACGTGACCTTCAACGGCCGCGCGGCGCAGTACGCCACGGCGCCGCTGGCGGTGCGCCCGCACGAGCCGATCCGCCTGTATGTGGTCAACGCCGGACCCAACCGCATCTCGGCGTTTCATGTAGTCGGGGCGATCTTCGAGCATGTGTATCTCGACGCCGCATCCACGCCGACGCTTTCTGGTGTGCAGACCGTCGACGTGCCGGTCGGCGGCGGCGCGATTTTCGAGGTACGCCTGGCGGAGCCGGGAGACTATCCCTTTGTGACACATGCCTTTGCTGACGCCACCAAGGGGGCAGTGGGGGTGTTTCAAGCCAAGCCCTGAGCGGCTCCTCACGCCGTCTTCAGGGTCCCTTCAGACGGAATCCCGAATGTTTGTCTCGTCATGAGCCCCACTGCGGCTTCCCCCACCTCGGCTCGCCGGTCCGGCGAGCTGGCGGGTTGTACGCACGACGAGCTGGCGGATGTCGCCCGCGCGTTGTTCGAGACAATTCCGCTGCCCGCCTGGGTGTTCAACCGCGAGACGCTGCGCGTGGCGGCGGTCAACGATGCTGCCGTACGGCACTATGGCTACACCCGCCAGGAGTTCCTCTCGCTCACCGTCGACGCGCTGCGGCCGCGGGACGAGCTGGCCCGACTGAACGAAGAGCTCGCGCGGGATGTCGTGGATGGGCCGGAGCAGCGCGGCCGGTGGCGCCATCGCAAACGGGACGGGACCATCATACCCGTCGAGATCACGCGCCATCACGTCACCTGGGCCGGCTCGCCGGCCTGGCTCGTCGTCGTCAACGACGTGTCGGCACAAGAGCAGGCGGCCGCCGAGCAGCGGATCGCCGCCGACGCGCTCCGCGCCAGCCATGACCTGTTCCACGCGGTTCTGGAAGGTGCCAGCGACCCGATCTTTATCAAGGATCTGCACGGCAAGTACCTGCTCGTGAACTCGGCGGAATGCGCCGCCCTGGGACTCACGCCGGCGGAAATGGTGGGGCGCACGGACCGCGAGACATTCCCGGCCGAGTACGCCGAGCGGATCCGGCAGACCGACGAGGACGTGTTGCGCGCCGATGCACCCGTCCTGTCCGAGCTGACCCTTCCCACGGTGGACGGCCTGCGCACGTATCTCGTGACCAAGTCGCCGCACCGCGACAAGGACGGATCTGTCATCGGCGTCATCGGCATCGCCAAGGACGTCACCGAGCGCAAGACGTCGGAGGACGTCATCCGGCGCCTCACGGTCGCGGTCGACCAGAGCCCGGCGGCTGTGGTGGTGACCGACACCAACGGCCGGATCGAATATGTCAACCGCCGTTTCACCGAGATCACCGGGTATACGTCCGCGGAGGTCGTTGGCAAGACGCCCCGCGTCCTGCAGTCCGGCATCACGGCCCCGGAGGTCTACAAGGACCTGTGGACCACCATCACCGCCGGCCGGGAATGGACCGGCGTGATGCAGAACCGCCGCAAGGACGGACAGCTCTACTGGGATTCGGCGACGATCTCGCCGGTCCGCGACACGGCGGGCGTCGTGACGCACTTCGTCGCCATCAAACAGGACGTGACGGCGCAACGGCTGCTCGAGGACCAGTTCCGGCAGGCGCAGAAGATGGAAGCGGTGGGACGCCTCGCAGGCGGCGTGGCGCACGACTTCAATAACCTCCTCAGCGTCATCACCAGCTACAGCGAGATGGTGCTCGAGGACCTGGGGCCCGCCGACCCGCGCCGCGCCGACCTGGACGAGATCCGCAAAGCGGCCGTCGCCGCCGCGGGCCTCACCCGCCAGCTGCTCGCTTTCAGCCGCCAGCAGGTGCTGCAGCCGCGCGTGTTGAGCCCCAATGCCGTGATCGAGGGCGTCGACAAGATGTTGCGCCGCCTGATCGGCGAGGACGTGGTACTGACGACGGTGCTGGCGCCGGACGTCGGCTCGATCAAGGCCGACCCCGGGCAGATGGAGCAGGTGATCATGAACCTGGCGGTCAACGCGCGCGACGCGATGCCCCAGGGGGGCCAGCTCACGATCGCCACGTCCAACATCGAGCTCGACAGCCATTATGCGGGCGACCACATCCCCGTGGTGGCCGGGCCCTACGTGCTGCTGGCGGTGACCGATACGGGCTCGGGGATGGATGCCGAAACGAAGCGCCGTCTGTTCGAGCCCTTCTTTACCACCAAGGAGAAGGGGAAGGGCACGGGCCTGGGTCTCGCCACGGTGTACGGCATCGTGAAACAGAGCGGCGGATTCATCTGGGTGTACAGCGAGCTGGGCCAGGGCACCACGTTCAAGATCTACCTGCCGCGTGTCACCGAGGAGCCCATGGCTGCCGAGGCGCCGCGGTCTCCTGAGTCGGTGCGCGGCACGGAGACGCTCCTGTTGGCGGAGGACTCTCCGGGCGTGCGTTCCGCGGCGCGCCAAATCCTCGGGCGGCTCGGCTACACCGTCATCGATGCGCCGAACGGCGCTGCCGCCTTGGATCTCGCCGCGAGCCATTCCGGGCCGCTCCATCTCCTCGTGACGGATGTGGTGATGCCCGAGATGA